>NZ_JBWQTV010000013.1:0-290416 GCF_056619965.1 Halalkalibacter sp. HAAS-P014
TACGACCGTTTTAGAAGTCGAATTCTCCTTCATCATCAATTCAAGAATATCGGAAAAGGAATTGGGTGAGGTCGGCAGACTCATCGTCGGCCAACCCCAACATTTGACTTAGAACCTTTTTTTGTTGGGATGGGGGTCAGACACTCCTTTAGTACGGTAAAGTTAAGAAGGTGGGGTGGTTCCATTTTGTGTTTGCTCATTTGCTTGGAGCCAACGTTTCTGCTCAAGTTGGACATATTGCTGGTAATTGGAATTGGGATTGTTGTTGAAGTACTTGAGGATGCTCTCAGTAGTGATATGTTTGCTTGCCTTGTTTGAAACAAAGGCAAGGTAAGAGCTCCACCGGTATTGTTCGGGAGATTCAACCATAAAAGCTTTAACGGGGTTTAAGTGAATGTAGCGACTTACCTCTAACATGTGCGTTACAGATTTGATATGTTCTGCAAAATAACGCCCTTGGAAAAGGTGGCCAGTAAGGTTGTATTTGCGATTAAAATACATGGCGTAACGGGAGTTTAATGATTTCATGAAATGTTTAGGTGGGTCGTCGATCGTTTCGAGGAGCAGATGAACATGATTTGTCATGAGGCAATAAGAATGCAGGGTAAAGGGGTACTTCTGTTTCGTCTCTTCTAGGATTGTGAGGTACATCAAATAATCTCTTGTATCAAGAAACAGGTTATCCTTACGATTCCCACGACTTGTAATGTGGAAAATGTCACCTGGAGACCAGTGACGGTTCTTTCGAGGCATATGTTCACCTCCTTTGCTATTAGGTGACTATAATATTCGAGGCTACAGGAGGAAATTCCTGCTGGGGTCAGACACCTCTTTAGTATAGTAAAGGAGTGTCTGACCCCTCATGCTGTTCTACATTGTGTTACACTTGAGAGGGCCGAACGTAATAGGCCCTTTTTCTAATTGCATAAATTCATTTACATATTGGAGTGTTAAAGATGAGAAACAGAATGATTTGGATGCTTGCAATGCTCGCGATAATTGTAGGCTGCCAGCAGGAACAGGCAGATGAAATGACTATTGAACAACAAGATGAAGAAATTGAGTCAGAAATCATCCAACAAGAAGCTCAAGAACCTGCACCTGAACCCGAGCCAATTGAAACAACAATTACGATCGGATCTGTTGGCGATGTACTTCTTCATGAGCGTGTATACGTACCGGCAGAAGTTGAAGATGGAAAATATGATTTTATGCCGATGTTAGAAAAAGTCGGGCCACTGCTTAAAGCACCTGATTTTTTAATGGCGAATCAAGAGTCGATGCCAGGTGGGGTCGAGATTGGTTTATCAACATATCCATCATTTAACAGTCCACAAGAAATCGTAACAGACCTACAAACACTAGGGGTGGATATGGTGATAGGCGCTAACAATCATACGATTGACCGAGGCGTAGCAGCTGTGGAGAGCGCATTGAATTTTTATGATGAGATTGATATGGATTATGTAGGAGTGTATCGTGATACAGCTGATCGCGAAACGGATCGAATTGTCACAGTTGATGATATCGATTTAGGCGTTTTAGCGTATACATACGGAACAAATGGGATCCCAATTCCTGAAGGCCATGAAGACATCGTTGCGTTGATTGATCCTGAGAGAATGATTAAGGATGTAGAGAGCCTTCGCGAAAAGGTGGATATCGTCATTGTTCATATGCATTGGGGCGATGAATACAGTCAAGAACCCAATGAACAGCAGAAGGAACTGGCCCAGCTGCTATCAGAAGCTGGAACAGACATTATCTTCGGCCACCACCCTCATGTACTTCAACCAATTGAACTATTAGAACAAGAGGATGGACAAGAGACGGTGGTGTTCTATTCTTTAGGGAATTTCTTCTCAGGGCAAAATTTTGAGTATACCGATATAGGCGGAGTAGGGACTGTTGAAGTTACAAAAACTATTGATGGAGAGAAAACGACGATCGAAATACACTCGCCAGAAATTGAGCCGACCTTAGTGGTGCTAGAAGACGGCGTTTACAGTGTTATGCCAATGGAAGAATCAGAAGGCTCGCTTATCAATGATGTAACCGTCGATGAAACACGCGAACACATTTCGCAATACCTACAGTAAGCTAATGGGGGGTCAGACACCTCGCTGTTCCTTTACAGCGTTAAAGAGGTGTCTGACCCCAAATGAAAGGAAGCTAACATATGGAAGTTGCCATTTACTTATTCATCCTTTTTATTGGCATTTTTGGTGGCCTCATTCTGAACATAATCACAAGTATATGGTGTTATCGAGATTCAATCCGACGAGGGAATAGTAAGGAGTATAGCTTGCTTTGGTTGATAGCAACATTATTCTTTCCTTTCGTTGGCTTTATTGTCTACTTGTTTCTCCGTAAGTAGAAAGTGGAGGTGTCTGACCCCACTGCGCTGCTTTATAGAATAAAAGGAGGGACAGTCCCCTCTGTAATGCACTGCCTTACTAAAGAGGGGACTGTCCCCATATAAGAACTCCAATCAAAAAAAAGCGCTTGTCCTATAGACAATGCGCTTAAAATTCCGTGAAAATCACTTAACCTTTTTTAGTTCACTGTTAAATATTTTTATATAATACGTCCCGTGATCATCTTTCAGAAGCTTAATCCCTAGCAATGCAAATGGTGTCCAAATTGTTTTTAACTTGATTATTGGCAAAGTACTCACTCCTTCATTTAGATATGAAAATGGACTAGTCAATATCAGCAAAAAGGTAATAGACCGGTAAAACAATGAACGCCAATAACATATAAATTGTAACACTATATAGGTAGTTTATTTCGTCAAAAATCAACGAAAACCTTCTAAAACGAACAAATAGCTCTACATGATTCAATAGTAAAATTTCATATTTTCACAATGTTTTAAGAAACGGGTACTGATCCCGACTTTATCCAGCCGAAAATGAAGCTTAATGTGAGGTGGTAGAAGCACCCTTAGCGTTTCTTTTATAATGTTGTCTTCGATTTCCATATCAACAGTAAAGAGACCCTACCATTTCCGGCAGAGTCGCTAAGCTTCAACCTTTTTTCTCCTATCAAACAAATAAACAATAACCAATACTAAAAAAGCTCCTACCGAATCAATCAGCACATCCGAAACTAACCCAGAGCGTTCCGGTATAAATGATTGGTGCCACTCATCAATTGCACCATAAAAAGTTGCTAACCCCCACGCGATGATGTACCGATATTTCCTTCCTTCCAAAGCAAGCCAAAAAAACAATGCCAACACACCAAACGCAACTAAGTGGACTGATTTCCGTACGTAATAATTTAAAAGTTCAGAGTCGAATAAGGGGTTCTGCAGTATTTCTTCGGTTGAATCACCAGTAAAAAAAGGTTGGCGTGTTGCAATGGCAATCCCGATGCACCATGCAATGGCAATCCACCACCAGAATGTCGTTTTTTTCATGTTATCACCCAAAACCGATTATACATGATTCTGGTTGATCCGGAATTAATAAATTGGCCAAGTACAGAATACGATGGTTATAAAGCTTGTTTAAAGGGGGGATTTTTCTGTATAAAAGAGGGCCCTCAAAACAGCTGCTCCTGTTAATTGGGGTTGTGGTTGGAATTGGATTGCTTTTCTTATTGCTTAGTCCATCTGATTCAAAAAAAGCCCAAAAGGTAGTAGACCAATTTTACAGCTACGAACAAAATGCCCAATTCTCATCGGCATGGGAATTGTTTCATCCACAAATGCAGGAGAGGGTTGCAAGAGGGAGGTACATTGAAAACCGTGGGAGGTTCATTGGAACAGATGGATACGCATACACAGTCAGCAAGGCAAGTAGAGTACAGGACTGGAAAATGACAGAGGATTCGGAACCATTTGAAGATGTCTACAAAGTCACCGTGAATAAAGAGATTCGCGACATGCAAAACGGCAACTATCGCCTCGAACAAGACATCTACGTAGCCGAAGAAGACGAAACAGGAGAACTGAAAATCCTCTGGGACTTTACAGAGTAACTGAGGGACAGTCCCTCCTTTATCACAGCACAGCGCCAGTGAGGTGTCAGACCCCTCTTTATTACAGCACAGCACCACAGAGGTGTCAGACCCTGCCATTGACCTCGCCATAAGTATTTTCCTCCTATATGTGGTAACCTATGACAAGAGCTCCATTTGACCACGGATAACGTATGGTAAGGAGGATACTTATGCAAGTTCTGAAGTCTTCAACGTTCTGGAAAATGTATTTGAATTTATTTATCATTTTCATGCTATTATTCATATCCATTTTTACTATTTCGCAGCAAGCTCTGCCGGAAATATCGCGCGCCCATTTTCAAGAAGTAACCGATGCTGAGACTGAGGCCACAGCTGATAAGCTTATGAGTTTGGCCGGTGAATATATAAAAAGGGGACATGAACTGCAAAGTGTACTAGAGGGCCGTGACATGGAGACGATCATTGATACAATTCAAAGTCATGTATCGATATCGCCTTTAGTTGATGCCGGTCTCCTTGTCGATCAAGAGGGCTCAGTCACTTATATGTACCCGTTTGACACGAATGAAGTGGACCCTAATTATATTCGCGAGAACCTACCAGAAATTCTAACGATAACGGATGTATCAATCGCCTCCGGTGTGACTGTCGAAACTCAAAGCCCTTATTTTGGAGTTGCGATCCCACTATTGGATGAACAAGGCGAGGTGGAAAGCACCTTATACCTTGGAAGTTTTACAAAAGAAAACATGGTTATGTCGGCAATTCTTAATAGCAATGACCTCGGTGTTGGTGGTTATTCGTCAGTGATTGGCGAAAGTGGGGTTATCATCGCTCATCGCAATCCGGAGCGAATCGGAGAGTTAGCTGCTCCGGCTATAGTAGAAAAATTTTTAAAAGAAGAATCAGGATACGATGAATATATAAATAACGAAAACATTCCAGCATATGTCTCGTACCAGTATCTACCAGACCTAGAATGGGGAGTTCTCGCTCAAGTCCCTGTAAGCAGTACATTTGAACAACTGCATGCATTTGAAAAATCGATCTTCAAAATGGCGATATTCACTTGGCTCGCACTAACAGTTGCGACGTACTTCTATGCAAAGCGTGCCTTTAAGCCGTTAAAACGTCTATATTACACGGTTGATCAAATCGCAAGCGGGAACTATCAGGAAAAATTAGACGTCAATATAAAAGGGCATCCAGAGATGACTAGATTACTGGTTCGTTTTAATGAGATGATTGAACATCTCCAACAATCAAGGGAAAAAATTGAGTACCAAGCTTATCATGATGCGTTAACTGGTCTAGTGAACCGTTATAAAATTGAGGAAGAGTTGAAAACAGCAATTGGAAACGCTGAAAATATGAATCAGCCGTTAGCATTGATGTTTCTCGATTTGGACCGATTCAAAGTCATCAATGATACAGTAGGACATCAAATTGGGGACCTTCTTTTAAAAGAAACGGCTAATAGGCTAAAGCAATGCGTTCGAAAAAATGATATCGTTGCGCGCCAAGGTGGAGATGAATTTATGATCTTGCTTGAAGGAGCAGGTGAAGAAGAGGCAGCCAAAGTAGCTCAAAAGATTATCGATTGTCTCACGCCACCATTTCTTATTGCTGACCAAGAATTTTTCACTTCGCCAAGCATTGGGATTAGCATGTATCCAAAAGATGGTGAAACAATGGAGAGTATTATCAAACATGCTGATACGGCGATGTACCTTGCTAAAGAGCGAGGGAAAAACAATTACCAATTTTATAAGATGAATCCGACTGAAATTTTAAACCGAAAATACAAACTCGAAAACGGGTTGCGCCGTGCGATCGAAAAAAAGGAATTTCTTCTTCATTACCAGCCACAAATCGATTTGAATACTGGGCACTTGCTGGGATTGGAAGCGCTCATTCGTTGGGAGCATCCCGAATTAGGAATGGTTTCACCGATTGAGTTTATCCCACTTGCTGAAGAGACGGGCATGATTAATGAAATGGGAAAATGGGCGATAGCAGAGGCATGTTCTCAAAATAAAAAATGGCAACAGATGGGTTTGCCAAAAGTTACTGTTGCGGTCAATATATCACCCGTGCAATTCCGGGATCCAAATTTAGTTGAAAATTTAATGAAAATAGTGCAAAAAACGGGGCTAGAACCGGAGTATCTTGAGTTAGAAATTACCGAAAGTACTGTGCATAGCTTTATAGACACAATGGAAAAACTGCGCACAATCAAGGAATATGGAGTTAAAGTATCGATTGATGACTTTGGGACAGGCTATTCATCGCTAAGCGCAATCGATAATATGCCGGTTGATACGATCAAAATTGACCGGTCCTTCATTGCTCATATTATGTCAAACCCGAATAAAGCAGCGATTGTCAAAACGATCATTGATTTGGGACGTAACTTAAACTTTGAAATCGTGGCTGAAGGAATTGAGAGCCAAGAGCAAGTCGAATTCTTAAAAGCACACCGTTGTCACATCGGCCAAGGCTACTATTTCAATCCACCGATCTCACCTGAAGACATCCAAAAGATCTATACCATTTGAGGCTGTCTCTCTCGCGTAAGAGGGGGGCAGTGTATTAAGTAGACACAACAGCCTCCTAACCGTTGGAAGGAGGCTGTTGTCTTGTAATAACTACTCTATAATCCCCATAAACGCAGCTGACAAAATGAAAATATACATTAAAAATCCAAATACCGTTATTTTGAAAATCCCTCTAGTGAATGTAGATTTACTTCTAAGGAAATTCTTCAGGAAAATAGAATTCTTGAATATGTAATCCCTAATGATAAGTGAAGTGATGGCTATCAAAAAGAAAATAAAGTATTGAGCCATGAATCTCACCTCCAAGTTTCTAAAATAGTAAGTTGTATTTGGGGAAATTCCATTATTCCCCGAGAAATATGTCGAAGAAAGCGAGTTAAATAAAACCACAAGCCTTACGCTTTAACGCAGTAAAGAGGGGACTGTCCCCCCTTTACTGCGTTAAATTACGAAACGTTCTGTGATAGATGGTGAAAAGTATAAGTGTTCTTTCCTTGTTCTTTCGCGTTGTACATGGCGAGATCTGCTTTCTTGATTATCTCATCAACATCCTCACTGTCGGTTGGAAATAAACTTATTCCTATGCTTGCTGTAACGGTAAGTTTATGGGATTCGATATAAATCGGCTCTGAGGTTTCGTCGATGATGCGTTGGGCTATTTTGGATGCGCTCTCAGATGATGTATTCTCCAGTATAATGATAAATTCATCGCCACCAAGTCTCCCAACAATATCCTCTTCACGAACACTTTGTTTCAGTTTAGATGCGACTTCTTGTAATAATAGATCTCCACAATCGTGTCCAACTGTATCATTTACATCTTTGAACCCATCTAAATCAATAAACATGACGGCTCCTTGCTTCTCGTTGTGGTGTGATTGAGTCAGGGCTCTGTTTACATATTCAGTAATCATGTACCTGTTTGGTAGCCCTGTTAAATTATCATGATATGCTATATATTTGATTTTATCTTCCAGTTGCTTGCGCTCTGAAATATCATTAAATATTGTTAAAACAGCTTCCTGTCCTTCGAATACAATCGCAATTCCAGTTGCTTCAACCATTAAAACGGATCCATCTAACCGTATAATTCTTTTTTCTAAATACTTCGGGTTTGTAGAATTTGTATGAGGAATATCGTGATGTATGTAAAGGTCTTTAAGAGCAGTTTTGGCAGCTTCTATAACTCTCATCTGATCATCTGGATGAATCAGATCTAACGCTGATTTTTTAAGTAATTCTTCGGTATATTTTGCACCACAAACATTTACTGCAGCTTTATTAACGTAAAGAATTTTGTTTTCTCTATGAATGACGATCGGTTCTGGAAAGAAGTCTAGTATTTGGCGATATCCCTCGCGATCTTTGTTGATTTCACACTCAATTGCTTTCAGTTCAGAAATGTCATAGACTACTCCAATGAGCTTAACAACTTGTCCAACTTCATTAAATATTGGTTTTCCTTTACTTTGAATCCATTTGGTTTCCCCATCAGGATGAATCGTTCGCCATTCATGCATGCCAGCTTCTCCAGTTACTAACTTATTCCAAAAAGTTATAACACTTTCTTTATCCTCTGGATGAGCAGACTCTATCCATAAGTGGTAATTTTCCGAAAAATCGTCAACGCCATATCCAAAAGAATTCTCAATCCCTTTTGATACGGTTACTTGCTTAGTGATGAGATCATTAGACCAAAGCATAATATCAGCATGATTAAAAATGTCTTCTATCATTTGATAGTTATGAGTTAACGTTTGTTCTTTCTGTTTTAGCTCGTTTTTTAAGAAATGAGCTTTGTCATACTGTTTCCCAGCCCAAAAAGCAATGGCCAGTATGATCGGCAGACCGATAATCTCAATCGAACTGATATAACCATCCTTTACGAAATAATAGGTGATGTAGATAGAATTGATCATGAGAACAATAAAACATGTTGCGATTCTTCCTGTATACTTCATAGCTGCCCAGCACCCTTTACATGAAGATTTGAAATATTTTAATTGTAGGTAAATTTTACCACAAGCAAGAATAATAGAACAGAAAAATGATAGGGAGGGGTCAGACACTCCGTTATTACTGCAACGTCCTAAAGAGGTGGCAGTCCCCCTATCAATGCAGTGAAGCGCCAAAGGAGTGTCAGTCCCCTCATCAACACAATAAAGCGCCAAAGCGGTGCCCACCCCCATCAATGTGATTTTCCTCTGAAAATATGATACTCTCTATATAGAGAGAGTACATGCAATTCATGGGGAGGATTTAGTATGCGTGCGTTTTTAATGATCTTACTGCTTTCGATCTTCGTTGTCGGTTGTTCGCAGAACACATCAGAAGAAATTGATGAACCGGTAGAAACTCCTGATAATGAAGACATAACAGAGGAAGATACAAATGGTGACTCTGATGAAGAAACGACTGATACCAAACCAGGGGACGAAACCAATAACAATGAAACGAATAGCGACGAAACAAATAACGATGAGCCTGTAGAAGCACCTGCAGACGATTCTGCAGAAAAACCTAGTAATGGAGCTGGTGAAGACAGCAACAGTAACCCAGGGAACAACTCTGATTCCACAAAATCAGACGATGAGCCAAATCCAGCCGATGAGCTACCAGCGAATCTATCATTAAATGAAGAAGAAGCAATTGCTAGAGTGATAGACTATCTGAACGTCTATAATGAAGAAGAAGTGAGAGTTGTCGTGGACCGTGAAGAAAATGGCAAATACATTGTACAAGTCTTTGATGTAGTCGGAGGAAACGGAACAGGCCACTCAGCAACAAGAGGCTGGTATTCAGTAGATAAATCAACAGGCGAAGTAAAAGAACTCTTCTAATAAAGCAAAAGGTAATTCCATAAAAAAGTAGTTTCAAATAGCCACAGTGGATCTTCGAGATCACTGTGGCTATTTAACATGAAAAATCCTTCTCCACACCACCAACCACTCCATAACCCCTCTCATTCTCCTAGGAAAAAATAACTCCAATCTCCAATCCCGAATTGACCCAACTCGCATTACACCGTAAACACCGTCATAAATATGTAAAAATCTATAACAAAGTCTTGAAATTAACTGGTAATAGTAATAATATACTAGGGGCAAGTAACCATATTTTGGAGTCTATAAAAAGAGGTGGAAGGAGCTTAACAGATGGGGAAGAAATTTTATTTATTCTTCATTCTTCTAGTTGCATTGGTTGGTTGTACAAACCAAACGAGCGCTGATGATATCGATGAAAAACTAGCATTAGCTGAAAATTACCTACTAGAAGAAAATTATGAAGAAGCAATCCTTGTTTACCAAGAAATTATTGAGATCGACCCTAAAATCGAGCAAGCTTATTTAGGGTTATCCGATGCCTATGTACATATCGGTAACGGAGAATTAGCAGAAGAAACATTATTAAACGGGATACAAGCAGTAGATAACAAAAATAACTTACGAGTACATTTATCTACATACTACATTACTACTGAAAGATTCATAGAAGCTGAAGAAGTCTTGCTTGCTGTCTTAGAGGAAGATGAGGACTATGAGCAGGCTTATGAAAATTTAATTACGATTTACCGAGTGCAAGATGATACAGACAAACTAATTAATATTTTAGAAGTCCTTGTCGAAAAAGAAACAGACAAGCCAAATCATTATACGCTCCTTGCAGATGCCTATGTAAAAACGGATCAAACTGATCGAGTGCTTCCATTAGTTGTGACGTCTCTAGAATTAGATGTCAATCATTTTGATGCGTTTGATTTACTAGAAGCAGTCTATGACGATGACTGGGAATCACTGCTTGCTGAAGGGGAATTACTTCTTGAAGAGGACCCAGAAAGTACAGTTGGGTTAATGCTAAGCTTCTACGGCTTGTATCAAACAGGCGAACTAGAGGAAGCTGTCGCACTTTATGAGCAAATTGCTGGTGAAACAAACAGTGAAAAAATAACAGCATTAACAGCGCTCGCTTATCTAGATTTAGGAGATGAGGAGAAAGCAGCAGAATTAATTGCGACGATTGATCTTGATCAAGCTGAACATCCAAATCTACTAAAAGATTTAGTTGTTTACTTTAAAGAAACAGGCGATATCGAGCAAGCAACTCTATTAGCGGAAAGAGCACTTGAATACGATGAGAATGCTTATGTTTTCTATGAGCTTTTATATGAATTAACAGGTGACGAAGTCTATTTGGACAGACTTAGAGCGATGAACATTGATGTGTCACACTTGTTTGCTACTGAAGAGGAAGAGGCTGCTGAACCAGCAGTACCAGCTGAACCACAAGAAGAAGCTGCGCCTGTAGTGACTGCTCAATCTAGCACAACGATTACTGAACAGCTGACTACACAGCCAGAAACGAGTACACCGGCAGCACAACCAGCATCGCAACCGACACCAAGCGCACCGACAACGAACGAGTCAGCAACACCATCTGAACCGGCTCCGCAGCCAGCACCAAGTTCGTCAGCACCATCAGAGCCAGTGCCGAGTCAACCAGCACCACAACCGCAACCGACTCAGCCGGCACCAACGCCACAGCCTGAGCCTGAGCCTGAAAATAACGAAACGGCTGTTCAATTTAATGATTCAAGGCTTGAGCAACAAGTACGAGCAAGCTTAAATAAACCTCAAGGTACGATTACGGAGGAAGATTTAACACAGTTAACGAGCCTAAATCTGAACAACCAACAAATCACGGATTTAAAAGGGCTTGAGCACGCGACGCAATTGGAGACGTTAATTGTCACCTCTAATCACATTAGCGACGTTAGTCCGATAGCGAATTTACAAAACTTGAAGACGGTCGATTTAACGAATAACCAGACAAATAACATTAAAGGGTTGGAGTCACTAACATTGGCCTCGCAAGTACTGTTAGTTAATGTCGAAATGAACAGCGCCCTGATGGCATCCGTTGACACATTAAAAGATGCCGGAGTGACCGTATTTCACGAGCCTTATTCCGAGTTAGGCCCGTTTCCAAACGCAATTGATCTATCAAAAGCTGAGAGTATTACGATCTATGAAAATACCGGCACAATCTATGAAAGAACATACACGATTTCTGAATTAGTAAAAGGCGTAACGTTTAGAGTACCGTCTGGAATCGGGGAAACGTACAAATTCCATGTTGATTTAACTAACAACACCTTTACTTCTACTGCCATTAGCAGTTACGACAGCCACCCACTGAACAATATTTCGGCTGTACGATTAAACGGTTTAACAGGCTATGTTGGCGATGAGTTTTGGGCAACAAAAGTTGTATATAAAACGGAGGGCTATAATGCTTCGACACCTCCGGAAAATATGTTAGGTTCTGATCCAACCACGTTCCCTAGTTATTACACAATGACAGAGGACAAAGACACGGTCATCACCGTCATCTTTGAAGCACCAAAAGTCAAAGAAGAAGACGCTCCTGAAGAACCGGAAGATACAGAATCTGAAGAATCAGTTGAAGAACCAGCCGACGAAGAATCTAAGGAAGAGCCGGTAAAAGACGACACTGATGAACCAGCAAAAGAGGAAGACGAAACAAAGGCAGAAGAACCAGCAACTGAGGAAGAAGACACAACAACAGACGAATCAGCAAAAGAACAAGACTCTGATGAACTAGTAAAAGAAGAGTCCGAAGAAGAATCTGTTAAAGAAAGTGATGAATCTCAAGCTGAAGAGACAACACCAGAAGCTGACAAAGATGAAACAGAATCCACGAAAAAAGAAGAAGATGACATGGACATAGATGACGCTCCTGAATCTTTAGAACCAACAGAAGACGAAGATCTTGAAGAACCAACCGAGGAATTGATCGAAGAAGATGAATTGGAAGAATAATTCAGGATCCAAGTAAATACAGGTAACAATGGCTCCATTTACTACGTGCCTTGAGAGGATAAGCTAGACCTCTCAAGGCTCTAACAAATTTTACAGCGAATAAGACCATTAATTACGAGGGGTGGAACTATGGAAAAAATCAGCATCGTACTAGCAGATCAGGATACGGATTATATTGAACTGCTTAGTAATTACATAAAAAGCTCTGAATACGAAGAAAAAGTAAATGTACATACATTTTCTCAAAAGGAACCATTACAGAAGAATGTCTCCAGCCAGGAACGTACCAATATTTTGCTTGCCTCAACGAGCATGCTCCCTCAAGACATAGATGATGACAAAATTGATATTGTGATCGAGTTGAGCGAGGATGCTGATGCCAGTAAAGAAACATCCACGCAGAAGATCTTCAAGTATCAACCACTCAATCAATTCTTTTCCCAAGTGTTAACGATGTACGATGAGCGCCCGATTAAAAAGTCCACAAAAGTGATCTCCGTCTACTCCGCTGCAGGAGGTACTGGAAAAACAACATTTGCCTACAATCTTGCAAGAGAAATGGCTGACGAGATGGATATCTTTTATGTAAACTTAGAGTTGGTTAATTCAGCGCGTTTGTTCCTGAAAGAGAAGAAAGAAGGCCGTTTAGCCGATTACATAAAATCGGAAGAGAAATTGGAAACGTTAGCAATCAAAGATCAAAAAACAGGGTTCTCCTACTTACCTGTACACCCTAGCGCAGCCGAAATGAGAGATGTTTCCGGCGAAGAGGTAGAAGCATTACTGACGAAGGTGAAAAAGACGGGAACATTCGATTACATTATTGTTGATTTGGAAAGTTCGCTTGATGAGAGAATTGTCACGACATTAAAAAATAGTGAGCGCGTGTTTTGGCTTGTGAACAATGATGTACAGAGCTTCCATAAAACAAGCTACCTGCTCAAGGAACTTGGATCCTTGTTAGAAGATAAGAGTTTTTCAGAAAGAGTTAGCATTTTGTTAAATCGCTTTACAGGCGAAGGTGGAGAACTGATTGATGAGTATAAGTTGGATGTAAAAGCGTTCTTGCCGTATGTGCCTGAGTGGAAGCAAGTGAAAAGCGCTAGTGAACTAGATTCGGTACCTGTTTTCAATAAGTATATTGTCAGTATTTACAAAGCTCATTTTGCTAAATAGAGCATCTACGAAAGAATTCATTTAGGAGGGACTTACTTTGACTACAATCTATGATCTTCGCTGCGATTTTGAAAATAAAGATGGTATGGCCTTAACACGTGCTGGTGAAAGTGCGCTAAAAAGCAGTGATTTAGCACCAATTCAAGTAAATATGCTAAAGGCCAATACGATTGAAAATCTTCTTCCATTAAAAGTAGAGGAAGCTGATCAACAAGTGAAGCTTTCCTATACAACATCAGCAAAAAAACCTCTTACAAAGGCGTTAAAAGAGAAAAAGCTAACCCTTGAAGAGTACTTTGCCCTTTTAGAAACGGTTGTATCAGTAGTGGAAAGCAGCAACATTTACATGTTAAAAGAGAAAAATTATATTCTTCATGAAGATTTTATTTTTATCGGAAACGGTTATAACGATGTTTCGTTAGCATATGTACCAGTGAAGGAACTAGCTAAGAAGCCTTCGGTAAAAAGTGAATTGCGCGAATTGATTGTGAAGCTCGTCGGCCATATTACCGAATTAAAAGGCAATGGCATTCAGCTATTATTCACATACATTCACGGTCCTGAATTTGATTTAGGCCAGTTAAAAAAAATTCTTGGAACACTAACAGCGCCAAAAGCGACACAAAAGCAAGCACCACAGGCATCGCAGCAGCCGAAACAGCCAATTATACAAAAAACACCGGTGCAACCAAAACAGCCAAGCGTACAACCAACTCCGGCAAAAAATGTCGTGCCACCGAAGCCAGAAGCAAAAAAGCCATTGCCAAAGCAGCCTAGTCAAGCACCGGCAGAAACGATTAAAATTACACCAAACCATGTTGACCAAAACGAGGCAGCATCAAAAAAGGGCAAAGAAGATTCAAATCCTTTGCAAAGCGCTACCTCTTTGCCCTCAAGCGAGCGAAACACGCCGTCAAAGCCCAAAGAGGCGACGAACAACCAATCGCCGAAACAGCCGTATTTAGAAATAAAACGTGAGGACCGAGTCGAACAAATTAAACTTGCTCATTTCCCATTTGTAATTGGCCGCATCCCGAAAAATGTACAGTATGTGGAAGATACATACGGCGTATCGCGACAGCATTTGGAAATTTCAAAGGCGAAAGAGGGTTATGGCATTAGGGATTTAGGGTCTCGAAACGGCACAAGGCTGAACCAACAACTTATTAAAGAAAACACCGTTCAACCTGTTAAAGCAGGAGACACGATCAAAATCGGAAAAGCGATTTACACGTTTAAACTAGGGTAAGGCATGGAGAACAATTGGGAGTATGGATTATCTACCCATACAGGATCAGTCAAAAAAGTGAATGAGGACCACTCCTTTCTAAGGTTTGCCCGTGATGATGATGGATATGAAGCGGCGCTCGTCATTGTTGCCGATGGAATGGGAGGGTACCAAGCAGGAGACGTTGCAAGCCAGCTTGTCGTTGACCGTCTCGATCAGTGGTGGGGCGAAAGAATCGGGACAATTTTAAAGCTGCGCTACCCATTCAAGAATATGGCAGCTGAGGTCGAGCAGATTTTACATGAAACGAACAAAGAATTAATTGAGCATGGTACTGATGACAAGAGCAAAATGGGCACAACCGTATCGCTGCTCATTTTGTATAAAAGTCACTACCTCATTTGCCATATTGGGGACAGCCGTATTTACCGACTTGCTCGCAAAACGACTCTCGAACAGCTAACGGAAGATCATTCGTGGGTGGAGCAGCAGGTCAAGCTTGGACTTCTAACAAAGGAGCAAGCAGCAACACACCCACGCAGGCATATGTTGCTACAATGTCTTGGCATTGAAAATGGCATCACTCCATTTATTAAAGAAGGCACATATGAAAAAGGTGACTTGTTTTTGCTCTGCAGTGACGGATTTTACACGCTATTTGAGGAACAGGAAGTCGTCTCACAGCTTGCTGATTTGAAAAATACGTACGGCGAACTGCAACAGGTGAGTGATCAATTAGTCACACTAGCGAACGCAAGAGGTGCAGTCGATAACATTACCTTAACGTTGATCGAGCCGAAACAGCTGGTCCGAGCGAAAGGTTGGCGGGTGTTATGGACCAACTTGTTTAAAAAGTAAATACGATTTTAGAAGAAAACGTAGAGGTTGCCATCGCACTTGATTTACTGACTAGGAGAAGCCCGGTCAGTAATGTAAGAGGCAGCCTCTTTTTCTTCTTAG
The DNA here is from genome assembly GCF_056619965.1 of Halalkalibacter sp. HAAS-P014. Lineage (NCBI taxonomy): Bacteria > Bacillati > Bacillota > Bacilli > Caryophanales > Bacillaceae > Halalkalibacter > Halalkalibacter sp. HAAS-P014. The sequence goes on from NZ_JBWQTV010000013.1 coordinate 15,732, forward strand.
ACCACTGAAAAAGGGTGCTAGATTCAGGAAGGCCATGGTTCCACACGCCGTGCGCTTTTTGAGAAGTTCGTTCAAAAAGCTTAAAAGAAACGGCGGCTTCACACATGGCTTAGTTGCCTCTTTTCTCCTAGTCTTATCGACCGTATTATAGTAAAATTTTATGTGCTACTGAATAAAAATGTAAAAAATTATGGTGTCGGTTTGCTGTGAATTGGAGGTAAACGATGTGGATAAAACGAAAAAAACATGGATGACGATGTATGCAGTAATCCTGTCTATTTCAATAGGATTAATAGCATTCGGTATTTATTTAATGCAAAAGGAATATTTTATTATTACGGAGGCGCAAGCAAGTGGCGCAACGGTTGCAATCACCCAAGCCGATAGTCATACATATAAACCGATTCTGAATGAAAGTAGTTCGATTGATTCAATGATTAACAGTGGAAAAAAGCTCTATTACATAGCAAGAGACAGCGATTACATTGAGCTTATCTCAGCTGATTTGAGTGAACAGCAAGTAAACGTCGAGCTCAGTATGACAGAAAGATCTCTTAACATCGATCAACTTATTCCACTGAATGAACAAAAAGTCGCGTTGCTTGAGCACCTTGCTAAAATCAGCGCGAGTGATGTGGATCAAGTTTCACTCTTAGATCTCCATGAAAGCTCACAGCAATTGCTCATCACGCGTGGTTCCTATGTCGAATGGCACGACCCCAAAGGCGAAAGACAGCAGCAATTTGTTCCTGGTGTTATCGTGGATGGTGCCATTGACGCTGAAAAAGAGCGATTCTATACACTTGTAAGGAGAGACGGACATTATTTTCTTTATCATTCAACAAGTGAGGAGCCGTTTGAACTAGCACTAAGAGGAACGCTGAAAAAGGCGTTTTATTTAGCTGATTTACAGTTATATTTTGTTTGGACGGAAGAAGAAGTGGTTACCGTTGATGTTCATACAGCTACCGTCACCCCTGTTGAACAGTTGAACGGAGTTGATAGCATCGAACAAGTGTTAACGAGCTCGCTTTTGTTACTAAACCGAGGACGAGAAATTGCAATCTATGACGTGTCTTCACGAGCTTTCTTTGAAATCGGAACATTTTCAGATGTGACGAAGATTGATGCGTCTGGCCATAATCAAATTGCGATTGCATCAAAAGACGGATCAGGTGAGACGGTTCTGACGATTTTTGATCTGAGCCATATGTTTGTCAGCCATGAAGAGAAAATCGATGGAGACATTACCTCAATGTCTTGGCACGATCGCAATAAATTGATAGTAACGGTTCAAGAAAAGGATGAGATGTACCGCGCCTACCAGCTACATATCAAAGAGGATTTCAGTTTTGAACCAATCTTTGAAAGTCCAAATGAAATTAGAGCATTTTCACCATAGATTGTAAATCAAAACGTAAAGGAGAGTAACCGAAATGAATTACCTTTGGCTGTATTCTAATGGATTGTACGTCTTTGGAGTCGGTATCTTATTGTTTTTGATTTGCAATCTAGTTTTAGTATGGGTGATTGCTAGATCATTAAAAAAGAAAAAAGAAGACGTCCAACCAGAAGAACAAACGAATCAAATAAACGAACACGCAGCTCCAACCGAGGCCGAAGCTGCGCCCAGGGAATTTGAACAAACAAACCAAACGCAAGAATGGCAGTCGGAAACGGAGCTTATAAATGGGGAACAAATTCTGGCTGAAGAAAAAGTAACAGCAGAAACGGTGCTCTTAGGTAAGGAGCAACCTCCGTCTGAAGCAGAAAGACCTGCAGAAACAGTACTCTTAGACCAAAAACAACCTCAGACTAAAACAAAAACCACCGAAGAAACCGTGCTCCTAAACACAAGCAAGCAGCACCCAGCCACACAATCAGACATGGCCGAAACGCAACTGCTTGGTACGGAAAAAGAAGACAGCGCGACTGAGTTGCTAGATGTTGAAAATATCACTCAGCCTCTTCAAGACGACACCGAGCTTTTAATAAACGCTGGAGAGCAAACAGAGCTTTTATCAAACAACGAAGAGACGGAGCTTCTCGTGAAAAAACAAGATCGCCATATCACCAAACGGAGGAAAGAGAACGATGATTAATGTTAATGAAGTGTTAGATAACAAGTACAAAATCCTTCAGGTGTTAGGGAAGGGAGGAATGGGGAGCGTCTTCCTTGCTGAAAACTTGAAAGTCGGAAACCTCTGGGCGATTAAGGCGATTGATTTGACGATTAATACCGAAATCAATCTCTTGGCTGAGCCGGAAATGCTCAAACGCTTAAAACACCCGAATCTCCCGCGCATCGTTGATATTATTCAACAGGACGATATTTTGTATATCGTTGAGGACTATTTTGAGGGTGACACGCTACAAACGCTAATTAGTGCTACCGATTATTGTACAGAAGAGAACGTGATTAAGTGGGCAAAGCAGCTTTGTGATATTTTAATCTACCTTCATACCTTGTCGCCGAAAATTATTTACCGTGATATGAAGCCGGGCAATATCATCATTGACCGCAATTTGGATGCGAAGCTAATTGACTTCGGGGTTGCACGTGAGTACAAGGAGGGGCAAAGTACCGATACAACAATGATCGGAACAAAAGGCTATGCCGCACCGGAGCAATACGGCACGAACCAAACCGATGAGCGCACCGATATTTATTCATTAGGGGTCACACTCTACCATGCGATCACAGGTAAAGGGCCGAACGAACCTCCGTATGAACTCGTGCCGGTACGACAGTTGAGCCCGTCTCTTTCAGAAGGAATTGAAACGATTCTATTAAAATGTACGCGCAACGAACCAGAGGATCGCTATCAATCAGGAGAAGAGTTGCTTGATGCGCTAGAAAACATTCATAAGCTGAACAAAGCTTATCGGCAAAAGCGCAGAAACCGTCGATTGTTGATGGCCGGGGTTACAGTGGCCATTTTAGGTGGGGGCTTTGCAGCGAATGAAGTGATCCAGCTGCAAGCGTCTGAACGAGAAGGACGCTATTTAGGGTATTTAGAGGAAGGGTTCGATTACTACAACGAGGAAAACTATGATGCTGCCGAAGAGGCGTTTCTTATGGCACAAGAAATCAACGAAACGGAAGAGCTCTACATCAATCAAGCGAAGGTCTTTCTTGCTAGAGGAGAAGATGAGCAAGTGATTGAGTACCTTCAGGAAAAAGTGATCAATGAGGGGATTCTTCAAAACAATAATGAAGTCCACTATTTAATGGGGACGGCGTTTTTTAACGATGAAGATTATGAGAAGGCGATTTGGAATTTTACCGAGGCTTTAAAAGGCAACACCGAAAGTCTCGGTACCAACTTGCAAAATGTGTACCGTGATCTCGCCGTCAGCTACGGACGGGTCGGCGATTATGAACAAGCTGAAAGCATTTTAGCAGACCTAACAGCAGGAAGCCATGATGATCAAGCTGCCCATTATGTAAAAGGTGAGCTGATGTTCGTTCAACAACGCTACGACGAGGCGCTTCATGAGCTGGCAAGAGCGTACCAATTAGAGCCAGATAATACGAGGTTTATGATGAGTTTAGCCGATACCTATTTGCGTCTGGTACGCCAAGGTGTTGGTGAAGAGACGGAAGCCTATTATGAGCAGGCCATTGAGTTACTGGATGAAGCTGAGCAGCATGATCCGAATAACATCACCGTTTTAAATGCAGCCGGGCAAACGTACTATGATTTCGGACTTTACTATGAAAATCGTAATCAAATGAATCAGGCTGAAAGAATGTTTGAAGGGGCCGTGACCTCTTTCCGGAAGCTGCTTGACTTAGGAGTTCAAGATATTAATGTCCTGATTAACCAAGGGATTCTCTATGATAAGCTCGGCGACATGACTGAAGCAGAAGACTACTACTTACGCGCACTTGAGCAAAATGAACAGCATTCCCGGGGAAATCTCGTATATGGCCTCTTCCTTTTAAAGAAGCAAAACTATGAAACGGCCTATCAACATTTCCAAAAAACCGTCGAAGCAGATGACAACCCAGGAGAAGTAAGTGTCGCACAAGAACGCATGAACGAACTACGTCAAAAAGGCTGGATAGTGCACTGAAAAAGGTGCGACTTTCACCTTTTTCAGTGCACTAAAAGCCATGAGCGCAGCCGCCGTATCTTTTAAGCTTTTTGAGCGACCTTCTCAAAAAGCGCACGGCGAGAGGAGCCATGGCCATCCTGAGATTACCCGAATCTTCCTGGAGACTTCAGAAGAAGGGTTTTCGAGACCACTGAAAAAGGTACGATTTTCACCTTTTTCAGTTAGCTAAAAGCCATGTGCGCAGCCGCCGTAATCTTTTAAGCTTTTTTGAGCGAACTTCTCAAAAAGCGCACGGCGAGAGGAGCCATGGCCATCCTGAGATTACTTAGATCTTCGAAAGTAAACTCATAGAAGTGCAATGGCTTCGCACGTTACGCGCCTTTCTATGAGAAAACCATTCATAGAAAGGCTTTCAAAAGAGGGTAACGGCTACGCTCATTGCCTAAGACCACTGAAAAAGGGAAAAGCGTCCTTTTTCAGTGAACTAAAAGGAGGGGCTATATGAAAATCGCCAGAAAATGGCTTGTGCTTGCTAGTGTTTTGCTACTGGCAGCTTGTAAATCTGTTGCTTCAAGTGAAGTGATCGCTGATCAGTTGGCGCTTGGGGCGAAGTATTTATTAGAGGAAAACTATGAAGAAGCGATTTTAGCGTATCAAGACTTGATCGAAATTGATGAGAATATTACAGAGGCCTATATCGGGATGTCGCGTGCTTACGTGCTGCAAGGCGACTACGATCGTTCAGAAGAAACAGTTCGGCAAGGGATTGAAGCAATTGAGGACGACGCCTCGCTAAAGATTCAATTAGCAGAAATTTATGAGGTTCAGGAAAAGTATGAAGAAGCAAAAGACGTCTACATGGCGTTGATTGAAGAAGATCAGTACGGCAGCGCTTATAATCAATTAGCTGGCTTGTATAGGAAACAAGGCGAGATTGAGGAAATTTATACATTTTTAGAATCAGAAAGTCAAAGCGGTGAGCTGACGGCTGGGTCATATGCAGCCTTAGCAGATACGTATTTAAAAATTGGCGAGCGTAACCAAGCGCGCACGTACGCAACCGAAGCGATTGCACAAGACCCCGATTTGTATGACCTTTACCCACTGCTCGATGCAACGTATGCCGGAATGTGGTGGCAGCTTGTGGCAGAAGGAAAGGCTTTGACAGAAGAAGGAAAGACTGAACTTGGTGACATTCTTCGGATGTACGCCTTGTATGAACTAGAATACTACAATGAGTTAATCGAAATTTTCGAAAATAGAGAACTGAGTGATAATAAAAAATTGCTAATTCGCGCTGCGATTTCGTATCAGCGTCTAGGAGACGAGGAGGCAGCAACCGAGTTGTTTCGCAAGCTTAACCTAGAAGAAGAGGAAAAAGCGTTGCTGCTTGATGAACTGATCACGTATTTCGTAGAAGTGGAAGCTATTGGGCAAGCAATCCGAACAGCCGATGATGTGCGTCTTAGCAATCCACAGTTAGACTCTGCTTACATCTATCTTCATGAACTAACAGGTGATCAAACGTACTTGCAAACATTGATTGACCTTTATCAAGTTGGGCAATTAGTTAGGGAAGTGCCCGGTGATATTGAGGGAGATCTTGTAGCCTTTTTCCCGGAGTGGGAGGAGATTGAAGGCCATCACATTGCCCATGAATTTGGCGACTTTTATGTTACAGCATTAAAGAAGGGATCAAGTGAAAATACGGCAGAAAACATGATTCAATTAGTCGTCTTCAAGCATGACGTTCAAGTTGATGGTTGGGTGCAGCAGTGGATTTCAGATGAAACAGAGAGCCTTTATTTTGATGAAAGTGGTATTTTTGAATTGAAAGAAGAAACAGAAATGGAGACACTGATGGCGACAAAAGGGGGACGTTACGAATTCTCGTTTTCCTACGGCTACGTAAACGTGAGCGAAACTCCGCGCAGCCAGTTGAGCCATGAAGATGCCACACAAGCCGTCTTTCAGTTGACAGGCGATGGTCAAGTTAAAGCAGCAGAAAAAGAGGTAATCCAAATTGAGCCAGGAGAAATGGTTGCCTTTGTCCCGTCTGATGCGCGTTCAGAAAGAGCGTTCGACAGTGGCAAGCTTCGTACTTATTACGGCACGAACGCTGATAACTTAGAAAACATGTTTCACTTCAAATACGTCAATACAATAAGGTACTCGCAGCCTGGACGCTATTATGTCGTCTTTGAAAATAGCAAAAAGCCGACTGCTGCAACAGAGCCAGCATTTGTGATAGAGGTTCTCCCAGACTTAGTAGGAGAATGGTCGTACTCCTTCGCACAAGGTGGAGGGTTGCTTGACATTACTGACGCTGACTTTGACAGCTTTACGTTTGAGCTTGATGTCAACAGTGGTGCTCACACCGGCTACATTGACGGAACGGCGAGAATCGAGGGCGAAACTGCAGTATACACAGACAGTGAAGGCTGCCGTGTCGACTTTCAGCTCCTCGGTGACCACATCAATGTGAGCACGAACTATGAATGCCAAATCTATGCCGGGCTTGGCGCGCATTTTGCTGGCGATTATTATCGTGACGGATTAGAAATGACGACGGATCTCGTTGAAATAGGAATTTTTGAAACAAAAGAGCAAGATTCACAGTTTCAAACACTCGTTGGCGATGACTACCCATTATACGTCGAACGGATGCAATTAATCTATGACAATGAAGACCTTGACGGGTTCGGGGCGACTGTCCACAGCGGGGGCGTACGCGGACTGTTTACGATTATGGAAGCGATCATTATGTACAACAGCCAAGGTGAGTTTTGGGCAGCGGCCCTTGATGAAGGCCGGATTGTCTACCATACGAATGTAGAGAATTACAAACAACAACTGCCGGTCACGATCGAAGACTGGCGAGAGCGGTTCAGTGATGTTCCGATAGAATATCGAAACGCGCAGTAAATAATAGAAGAAAGAGAGAGGACTGGAGACGCGAATGAAAAGAGGAATGATTGTACTGATCACCTTGCTGTTTTTCCTTGCAGGGTGCAGCAAGCAAGCATCAACGGAGCAGATTCAAGAACATCTTGCTCTTGGTGCGAAATATTTATTAGAAGAAAATTATGAAGAAGCAATCCTTGCTTACCAAGAGTTAATTGAAATTGATGAAAAAGTAGAAGATGCTTACAAAGGTCTCGCAAATGCCTATGTTCTTCAAGACAATCATCAGGAAGCAGAAGAAATTTTAGCAAGAGGGATTGAAGCAGCTGATAAAAAGAACAGCCTGCGTATCCATTTAGCAGAAGTCTATGAAGTACAAAATAAAGAAGCTGAAGCCATTGAAGTCTATGAACAACTGATCAGCGAAGAGGACTTTTATGCAGATGCCTACCGTGGCTTAGCGAATATTCATTATCAAAACGGCGAACACGAGAAGGTTATGGAGGTCTACCAAGAAGCGTTTAACAAACATCATCCGGAAATAGCTGAAGCTGTTTTATTAATGGCAGAAGCCAATGAAAAACAAGGCCAGCCTGAAGCTGCCTTTCAATTCGCTCAAGGGGCACTTAAAGTTGACCCTGCTCATTACCAGGCTTATGAAGTGATTGAGCGCATCTATCGTGGCAACTGGGAGGAGTTGTTAGAGAGGGTCGAGCGTCTCGAGAAAACGGGTGAAGAAAGTGATGAGGAGAACGAGTCAGGCTATGTTCTTCAACAAATCGCCCTCTACCACTTAGAGAAATACGAGGAAGTTGTCGCTCTATTTGAACAAAACGATACGCAAGAAAACAAAAAAGCGATCACGGTCACAGCATTAGCGATGCAGCGCCTAGGTCAAGAGGAAGAAGCGCGCGAGCTACTAGAAGATGCCCTCAATCTAGCGACAGTCGGAGAGCTTTCGATTTTAAAAGACTTAGTCTATTTCTACCAAGGAGCGGATGAAACAGAGGGTGCGATTCAACTAGCAGAAAGAGCATTAGCAATCGACGAATCAGCGTATACGTTCTATCTACTTATCTATGATTTAACAGGCGATGAACAGTACCTTGAAGAACTTACTGCTTTAGTTCGCTTAGACAATATCCTCTATGAAGAAGCAGGGACGTTAACAGCAGGTGATGTTGCTGAGTTATACCCACAGGCTGAACTTCTTGAGCAGCAAGAACTATCCTTTGGGTTTGTCGATTACCAAGTGGTCGCGCTAGCAACACCATTGGATGATTGGGAGGCTGATTTAGAAATCGCTGTTCTAACGTTTGATCAGCGCAGCCAATCATGGATGGAAGTATGGAAATCAGGGACGTTTGAATTGTATAACGAGTTTGGTTCGCATTTGTTCATGAATCTATACGTGACAGAGCCAGATCCGATCAATGCTTTTATCGCTTTTAATTACAATTTTGGTGGAACGAGTGGCCATCATTACATTGAGGTATTCTCGCTTGATTACACAGGAAAAGGAACGCTGCGTGCGTCGCTCGAGAACTTTAGAGACGGGGCAGTGGAAGCAAGTGAGGGCCAAATAATGGTCGTCAATCATGAAGGCCAATTTAACTATTATGTTGAAAACAACCAATTCCAGACACGTCACAAACCAAGAAGTGAGCTCGCACCAGAAGGATCGGTTGAACTTCGATTTACGCTTGGGAACGATGGAAGAGTTAGAGCTACAGATGAACAACGCGTGACGGTTCAAGCAGGGGAAACGGTCGCCGTGATTCCGGCAGATAGGCAAACGAAACAAAAATTTGATGATAGAGAGATCTCCTTGTATATGGGAGAAGCTCAGCACATGAGCTTAGCACATGTGAATTACTGGTATACGTGGAACAGTGCGACATTTGAGAATCCAGGTCTATATCACATTGGCCTTGTTGGCGATGATGACCCATCATTTGGCACACCGGAGCCGACATTTATCATTGAAGTGGTAGGCGCAGGGCAAGAACAGGAACGTGAGCCTGAAGAAGCTGAGCCTGCAGCAGACAACACAACGAGTGAGTCACAGTATAAGAGTGAGATGCTTGGTTTCAGCATTGATCTTCCAGCAGAGTTCTTTGAAGATGTTGTTGTGGAAGAGACGATTAATAACTATTCCGAGATCGAATTTGAAACAGTGATCTTTTATTATGACGACAAAACAAGAATGCAAGATCTCGTCTTTTTAACGGCGATCGACCGGTTTTCACAATATGCATGGGAAAATTATTATAGCCATGGCATGCATTCAAAATTAGCCGAGGTGGATGGCTGGGTCTATGCAAAAAATGAACCGGGTGAAAGCCCTTATCTCTATGACGAGAGTCCGGAAGAAGACCATTACTTTGAGCTCTTTGAACAGCTAGGGGATGCGATAACCAATACATTCACCCTTGAGTAAATGCATACGCCAGCCGTAACACTTGCGGCTGGCTCATTCCTAAATAGAAAGGAACGCGTGTATGAAAAAGTTATCTTGTATGTTGATCTTATTCGTTTTCGTCCTTATCGGTTGTTCTAGTAGTGATTCAACAGAAGAAGGATCTGGACTGAAAATCTTTAACGGCACGCCATTAGAAGCGTGGTTTGGCACTAAAACAGAAGAGAAAGAGGCTGTTACGAGTGATGAGGAAAAAGAAGACACGAAGACACTTTCCGAGCCTAGTGGCCCAGTTTTAAGGTCGAGTGATGCCCAGTACCTTGATGCGAGTACGTCGACTTCAACAGGAAGTGATGCGCAAGGTTCAGGGAGCGAGGGCACAAACGGGAGCGGCTCAGTTGCAGGGAGTGGAGGATCAAGTGGAAGTAGCTCAGCAGAGAGTGGTGGAAGCAGCCCAAATGCAGGAGGCACCACACAACCTAACTCTAGTGAACCGAACACGGAAAGTTCCCAACAAGCCGGATCAAATGGCTCGAACCAAGCAAGTGACACCAGCCTCAATACAGAAGAAGACCTCCAAGCAAACATCTACTACGCTGTAGAACGCTATGAGCACGCCTTAATCGAAGCGATCAATACTGGTGATTTTCAGCGAGTCGCGCCAACGCTGACACCAAATAGTCCACTGTACAATGACCAGCGTGGGTTAGTGGAGCGCTTATCTGAGCGTGGGATTACTGAGAAGCTCCACGGCTTTACGATTCGCTCGTATGACCTGCATACAGGAACAAATGAGCACCAAGTCAATGTCGATGTAACAGTCGAAATCATCCAACCAGACCAAACAAGCGAAGTGAACGACTACAACTGGACGTATACCGTTAATGAAAGAGACGGACAGATGACACTGAGCAAACTCGAATAACACAGACCGGGGTCAGACACCTCTTTAGTTTACTAAAGAGGTGTCTGACCCCTATATCTTGAATTATAGTTAAGTGCTACTACTGTTTAGGGGTGAAGCCAGTGAAGGTCGATAACTTTGTGAGGGGTTTTTTAGAGAATGGCAATACGGATTTTATCGGTTGTAATGCTTTAGGAATTTCGCGTAAGGACCTAGTAGGTGTACTTGGATTGGAAAGAGCGAGAGGTTTTTTGTTGAGATTTAGTTATGATTGTGGCGTTAATGACGCTAAATACTTTGAGGACAATTTCGAATGGGAACATGAATCACAAATATTGGAGACTGGATATAAAATTAATCATATCAAAGGTTATGCAAAACTGATACCAGCCGACATTAGAATGGACCGTAAAAAAGGCGAGTTTAATTTTGAGGCACGGTGGTTTCATTCCTATGAAGCGGCGCAACATATTCAGGATTTTGGTCTCCATGTTGACCCTGTATGCTACACTCTCAGTGGATATGCTAGTGGTTTTTCTAGCCAGCTTATGGGCGAGGAAGTTATTTTTAAAGAGGTCAACTGTATAGCCAAAGGAGATTCACATTGTAAGTTTATAGGGAAAACGAAGCGAGAGTGGGGCGATGAAATAGAAGATTTGCTTCTTCTCTATAAGGCAGAAAATTTAGGGGATGAATTAGATCGAGCTTATAAACGAATAGAAAAACAAAAAAAGATGTTAAGTAATGTAATGGAGATAAATGAAAAGCTATCGAAAATATTGATTAAAGGTGGAGATATCTTTACTGTCATAAACATGTTAGCTGAAAATCTTTCAAGTACAGTATTACTTGAAGATCGTAATTTTAATTTAATTGAAGCGTGTGGTATGTATACTCCTTATCGTTTAATAGAGGTTGCAGAAAAATACAAAACGAAGGAAAAGCCAACGTGGGTTAATACGTTATTCCAAGAGAAGCGAACGGTTCAGTTAACAGTTAGTAAAGAGATTAGTGGGCTCAAACATGAACGCCTTATCTCTCCGGTACTTTTAAACAACGAAGTGTGGGGGTACATTTCTTTACTTAAAGAAGAAGGTACATTTGATGAAATGGAAAGAGTTTTACTAGAACGAGCCAACACGATTTGTGCCCTTCATTTCTCTAATGAGCGAACAGCAATAGAAACAGAGAAGCGAATAGTAGGTGGATTTTTAAATGAATTATTGATGCCAAGTCCTGATATGAAAAACCTTTCTTATCGAATGAAAATAATGGGCTATGATTTAAATCAAGCGCATTATATTAATATTTTAGATCTCAATGATTCAAGTATTGAAGACGTTAACATCATTCATTATAAAAATGAGGCCTTGGATTTTATCAATTATTATTTGCAATCCTTTGAAAAGAACATTTTAATTTCGACCCTTTCAGATAAAATTATCTTTCTTGTATCTGAAGATTTAATGAAAAGAATAAAGAGTAGTAACAAACGTTTTGGTGAACAAATTGTACAGCTGCTTTCTAATAAAGTTAGTTCCGATGTTAGTCTTGGGATTAGTTCGGTATTTAAGGGGATTGAAAATTTTCAAAAAAGCTATAACGAAGCAAGTAAAGCTCTTGAAATTGCAAAGAGAAAAGGAAACTCGTTAAATGTGATGTCCTTTGACGACTTGGGGTATTTAGAGTTTTTGCTTAACACCAGCAATGTTGACGATCTTGAAAGATTTGCTATTAGTTATTTAAAAGATCTTATGGAATACGACAAGGAAGGCAATGGAGAACTTTTGAAAACGCTTTATTTTTTATTAGAGTTTCAGGGTAATATTATGAAGACGTCACGTGAAATGATGATATCTGAAGGTGCTGTTAGATATCGTTTAAAGAGAATTGGTGAAATCACAAATATTGATTTAACAAATGCGAAGGAGTTCGTAAATGCCCATTTAGCCATTCAAATTCTTCTACTATTTGGCTTATGGGAGTTAAATGAGAAAGTATAGACTTCTAGAAACGCATCGAAAAGGGGTATTACAAAGAATTGTTTATTCTTGTAATATCCTTTTTTATATTGAAAAAAGTAGTCCATAGTTCCAATCTGAAGAAAACCTTCAAAATAGATAATATTATTTGTAGGTTTTCGTTAATCGATTTCTTCAATAAGAGCAGCTTATTTTAACGGTTAATTGTATATAATTTTTAAAATATTTAAAATACAATGAAAATAGTTAAGCAGCTTTTTAAAACGTTGCGAAGGTGTAGAAATTTCAAAGAGATTTATGTAAGCGTTTTAAATGATCTTAGCTACTTGTTGTTTTGTTCTAGCACTTTTTTAAATCGGAGGAGGAATATGAATGGTACGCAGTTATTATTCGGTAAGTAATAAGATTAATAGGAATTCACTACCGTATCGATTATTTGAAAAGGCGAAAAGATACGGTATTTGGAATCCAGCGGATATTGATTTTAGTCAAGATAAAGAAGACTGGAAGACATTAACCGATGATCAACGTGATGAAGTAACGACATTACTTTCCTATTTCGCTGGTGGTGAAGAAGCGGTTACTAAGGATATCCTCCCACTTATTATGACTTGTGCAAACAAAGGCTGGATTGAAGAGGAAATGTATTTAACAACTTTCCTATTTGAAGAAGCAAAACATCTAGACTTTTTTAATAAGGTTTTCGAAAACCTCGGAATAAATAGGGACCTTTCATCTCTTGTAGGAGAGGGACATCATATGTTATTTAATGCAACTGAAACGACGATGGGGCGATTACGGCATGACCAATCACCAGAGGCGATTGTAGATGCTTGTGTTGCTTACAATATGTATGCAGAAGGTGTTTCTGCTGAATCGTCCTATTGGTATTTTGAACAAGCGTTAGGATCAGTTAACAAAATGCCAGGATTGCTACAAGGGATTAATAAATTGAAGCATGACGAATCACGGCACATCGCATTTGGGACATTTATGTTACAACGATTGATTAGTGAACAACCAGAGTTATTAGATAGAGCATTAAAACAACTTCAGTCCTATGAACCAATAACTGCAGTCATATCATCTGAGTTTATTAAAAAAGTTTCGTTTGGTGTTACGCCAGAAGCGGTTACGAAATATGCTGAAAAACAATTGAATGCTCGATTAAGCATACTAGAAAGAGCAAAAACGCAAACATTAGAAGAAGTTTTTAACACAGATGAGAAAGACATCGTTATATAGGTTTAATATGTACGGTTTTATAGCATTTTGAAAGCGCTATCTTTTTAGGTGCATCAAATTACTAGATAAAAAGGAGGGTGTTTATAGATGAACGTACTAACCGAGCAAGTGAAAATGTGGATTAACAATCAACCGGTTGATTCTACTAATATGTTTGAAGTTAAAGACCCGGGTCGTCTCACAGATACAGTTGCGAATGTGGCAAAAGGTACCGAAGCAGATGCTATCCAGGCTATTGAGGCAGCCCATCAAGCGTTTAAAACTTGGCGAACGATTTCAGTAAGTGAAAGAGTTCAATTGGTATTAAAAGCAATCGGAGAATTGGAGAAGTCAATTCCTGAATTATCTCCTTTAGAAGCGAGAGAACACGGGGGCTTATTATCGGAAGCACAAATTGATATGGGGTATGGTGTAGGTGGTACCCAAGCTACAGCCGGAATTGCCGAGGCATTTCTAGCATCGCAAATCCTTGACGATGAGAACGGTACAGTTGAGATTCATAAAAAACCTCGAGGCGTTTTTTCGGCTATTGTACCTTGGAATTATCCCGTTTCGATTACGATGATGAAACTGGCCCCAGGATTAATGTCAGGTAATACGGTAGTGCTTAAGCCTTCTCCAAATGCACCAGCAGCGCTAACGCTTGTTTTACAACGAATGGCAAAAGTTCTACCTCCAGGTGTCATTAATGTTGTGAATGGTGATGCTGATGTTGGGAAAGTACTGACTTCTCATCCACTAATAACAAAGGTTTCTTTTACTGGTGGTACGGAAACAGCAAAGCATATCATTCAAGCGGCATCAGACACGATCAAAAATATGACACTAGAGCTAGGTGGAAATGATGCAGCTATTATTTTAGATGATGTGAATGCGTCAGAGATCATGCCTGACTTAGTAAAGGGAATTTTCACTAGAGCAGGTCAAGTCTGTTTTGCAGTAAAAAGAGTTTATGTACCTCAAACGATTTACTCTAGTTTTGTTAATACATTATGTGAGTTTGTAAATGAATTTAAAGTTGGGCATGGCTTGGATGAACGCGCGACGATGGGAGCACTTAATAATCGCGCTCAATATCAAAAAGTTAAAGACCTAATTGCGAAATCGAAACAAAGCAATGCGACTGTCAGAGAATTAGGTTCAAAGCTAGACCCAGAAGAATGGAATAATGGCTACTATATTTTACCTCATGTCGTAAGTGATATCAGTCATACGGCTGATTTATCTTGTACGGAGCAGTTTGGTCCAGTTATTCCTATCATTCCATATCAAACAGAAGAGCAGGCACTAGAAATGGCAAATGACAGTATTTACGGCTTAAGTTCTTCGGTGTGGTCCTCTAACAGAGAGCGCGCAACTGAGGTTGCTCGTCAAGTGGAAGCTGGATTTACGTTTCTTAATGGCCATAGTATTGACAAAATTGATCCGAGAATGCCGTTTGGTGGGATTAAGCAAAGTGGTATGGGACGTGAATTTACAGAGTACGGAATAGCTGAATTTGTAGAAGTGCATGCAATACGAACTAGATAGGCTTGATAGCCTTAAGGAGGGATAATATTGAAAATCAAAGCAGCAGTAACGCATGGATTAAGTGAAAAGTTTGTATTAGAAGAAGTAGATTTAGTCGACCCCAAGGCAAATGAGGTATTAATAAAAATTGTAGCTTCTGGTGTGTGTCACACAGACGCGGTTGCGCGGGATGCTGGAATGTCTCCTTTCCCAGCCGTTTTAGGTCATGAAGGGTCGGGGATTGTTGAAAAAATAGGTTCAAATGTTACTAGTTTCGAAGTTGGAGATCATGTAATTATCTCGTATGCATCATGTGGCAACTGTGAGAATTGTTCAACGGGGAATCCCTCCTACTGCTATGGATTTATGGAGCTTAACTTTAGTGGCACAATGGAAGATGGTACACATCGCTTACATCAACATAATCATGGTATATCTACATTTTTTGGGCAATCTTCCTTTGGAACGTATGCCATTGCCAATGAACGAAATGTGGTCAAAGTAGATAAAGATGTTGATCTAGCACTATTAGGTCCATTAGGATGTGGAATTCAAACAGGTAGTGGTGCTGTATTCAACGCGTTAAAACCAGAGTTTGGAACATCGATTGCCGTCTACGGGTGTGGGGCAGTAGGGTTAAGCGCAGTGATGGCTGCGAAAATTAGTGGGTGTAAAACGATTGTTGCAGTTGATATTCACGAGAATCGGTTAGATTTAGCAAGAGAGCTAGGGGCTACGCATGTATTAAATGGCAATGAGGTCAATGTTGTCGAAGAAATACAGGCCATTACAAACGGTGGTACACATTACGCAGTAGAAGCAACAGGTGTCCCAGTTGTCGTGAACCAAAGCATTGAAGCTAGTCGGATGTTAGGGAAAATTGCTAGTGTCGGCATTACACCAGAAATGCAAGTTAATTTTCCTGCTCTATCACAAGGAAAAACGTTAATGGGAGTAATTGAAGGCAATGCGATCCCACGTTTATTTATACCTAAATTAATCGAATACTATAAAGCAGGCCAATTTCCATTTGATAAACTTGTAAAGTTCTATGAATTTGACGAAATCAATCAAGCATTTGAGGATTCTGAAAAAGGAATTTCAATTAAACCAATCTTAAAAATTCAATAAGGTGATATTGGGGTCAGACACCTCTTTAGTAAACTAAAGAGGTGTCTGACCCCTTTCTAGGCATATTCCCTCTCTTTTCTCATAGGCTGTTGGTAGTGGGTGATTTAGAAATATTACACATTTATTGATAATGTTACAAAAAGATGTCAAAATTTTATTGTTTTCCTAGATTGATAATGTTAGAATTAACACCTGTGAAAGCCAGTTTGCACAAGGTATAAGCAGTAATGAATCAGATGTATTGGAATGAAAAAATGTTTCAATATAAGATGACAAATAAACAAGACCTGACGAAAATGTTTAGGTCTTTTTTCCTTGAAGGGGCAAAAAGGGGTCGCTTCTAATAGTAGCGACTCCTTTTTAGTTTTGGGGTCAGACACCTCTTTAGCACGCTAAAGAGGTGTCTGACCCCAAAACACATTACACAACAGAAAGGGGCGAAAACGCTTGGATATGACGAAAACACAGCTGCATATAGGTGCCGTACTTTATGAGCGCTACAAGGTCACGTCATTCCTTGGTCAAGGTGGGATGGGGACGGTTTACTTAGCAGAAGACCTGCGCCTTGAAGGGAAATACTGGGCCATTAAAGAAACGCGCATTGACCAAGAATACTCCGACCACTTCATCGCAGAAGCGCAAATGCTCGTTCAACTCAACCACCCGAATCTCCCTCAGATCGTTGATTACTATTCACGCGATGAGAATGGCTTTATTTACCTTGTGATGGATTATATAGATGGAGAAACGTTGCTTGAGAAGTTTCAGCGCGAAAATCTCTCCTACGCACAAATCGTAGACTATGCGATTCAGATTTGTGATTTGCTTGACTACTTACACAGCCAAAAGCCTCCGATTATTTACCGCGACCTAAAGCCAGGCAATATTATGATCGACGGACAAAACCGGGTCAAACTGATTGACTTTGGGATCGCACGTAAGTTTAAAGAAGGAAGTGACTCTGATACGGAGTTAATTGGCTCAAGTGGCTTTGCCGCTCCTGAACAATTTGAAGAAGGCATGCAAACGGATGGACGCACGGACATTTTCTCATTAGGTGCGACGATGTATTACTTATTAAGTGGTGGAAAATACCTTCTTGCAACACAAAAGCCACTCAACAAATTACGAAAAGATCTGCCTTCTGAGCTCGTACAATTTGTCAATAAAGCAACAATGCTAAACCGAAAAGACAGACACAAGAACGCTGCAGCAGTAAAAAAGGAGCTTCTCTACATACAAGAATTGATCAACAGCGAGCTAACGTTTATGGACCGATTGAAACGAAAAGCAATCACCGTTACAAAATACAGTCTCTCCATCCTACTTTTACTCGGAGTCCTTTCCTATATCGGCTATGACCAATGGAACAAACGCGTCTCACAAGAGCCGGTCACAGTCGCTGTCGAGAAAGAAGTCGCAAGTGAGGAGATGAGTGAGCTTGGCGATGTTTCCGTAACGGCTCATACGATAAGCCCGCAACCACTTGGCACAGAACTGATATGGACAGTTGAGCATGACTCTGAAAATGGACCGTATGAGTATCAATGGAACGTCTACCAAGACGGTGCCATGGTCGAAGAGACAACACTTACAAATGAACAACAATTTTCATGGACACCAGCAGAAGAAGGGGTGTATGAAGCCGAGGTTGTCATCAACATTTCAGGCGAAGCAGTCCCATTTAGAGCAGAAGCATTTGTCATAGCTGCTGAAGAGAGCGAAGAAGAGCTAGAGCTCACACAAGAAGAGGACATCATCCAATTTTTACGTTCGGATCGCTTAGGGCCACAAATGCCTGGAGCTGACATTACATGGACGGTTGATGTAAATACAGAAGACGCGCTCGACTATGAATGGAGCATTCACCTCGGCGGTGAGGTGATCGAGCAAATCACAACAGAAGACAATTCGTTTGTGTGGACGCCTGAAGACGAAGGCGAATATGAAATCGAAGTGGCTGTCTATCAAGCAAAATCAGAAATTGGCGCGATCTCAGAAACGTTTACGATCGAGCAATGGGAAAAAGACGTCACGATTGAAGAGCTCGATAACCCGATTCAAGTTAACTTCTGGGAAGAAGGCATTTACGCTTCATACGGAAGTTGGAGTAGAGGAACAAGATCGCATCTTGATACGTATCAATCCGTTTATACAACAAGTGGGAAAAACAACGAGAGCGTCACCTTCGATCTGTCCGAATACAAGCTCCACAGTGGAACGTTCTCAGCCTATATCGAAAAGCAAAGTGGCCTAGATGCGACGATCGAATTTTACATTGATTCCGAGCTCATTCACGAAAGCAAAACAAATTCGAGCGTTGAATTTGATGTACCAGCTGGGACGCTACTAACGATGAAAATTGATAGTGACAGCGTAACAGGAGACAGCTCGAGTGTAACCGACCTTCTCATCAAAGACCCGACTTTACGGGTTGAGGAGCAAGCGATTGGGGCGACACCAGATGAGAAAGTAAGCTTCTGGGAAAATGATGTGTACGGAGCGCGAGGCAGTTGGTCAAGAGGAACGAGGTCCCATCTAGATGAGTACCGCAATGTGTATGCGACAACTGGCGAGAACCACAACTTTGTCACCTTTGATATAAGCTCCTACCAGATGCAATGGGGCGAGTTGAAAGGCCGTGTGATCGCAGAAAGAGGAATTGACTTCCAGCTTGAGTTTTACATTGATTCAAGTATTGTTCATAAAACGGAAGTGATGACACCACAAGACGATGTACCGATCCCATTTAGCGTACCAGTTTCAAGAGGGTCGCTCGTGACGGTAAAAGTTGTGAACGAAAGCGTTAGTGGCGACAGCGATCAAACATCGGGCATCTACTTGAAAGACTTTATTCTTGATATCCATGAAAAAGTCGACAGAGACAGCACGATTGAACGAGTAAGTCTCTGGACGGAAGGGATTTATGCCAACAGAGGAAGCTGGAGCAGAGGAACAAGATCACATCTTGATGACTATCGAACGCTTGAAAACTCATCAGCATCCAACCATGACTTTGCGACGTTTGATCTGAAATCAGCCCAGCTTGCAAAAGGCAGGGTGAGTGGGAAAGTGTTGCCGATCAAAGGAATTGATTATCAGCTTGCATTCTACATTGATGATAGGCTCGTCCATCAAACGGCAGAAATTGTCTCAAACAGCAGCATCCCTGAACCGTTTGAAGTCGCGGTCGGTTCCGGTGACATATTAACAGTCAAAGTGATCAATGAGAGCGTCAGTGGTGATGCCGATGCAACCTCTCATTTCCAAATAAAAGACTTCATCCTAGATGTAACCGAACAAAGCGAACAGCGCCAAGCAACAAACCGAATTGCCTTATGGGAGCAAAACTTCGCAAGCACGACCGGCACATGGGAGAGAGGAACATCATCAAACAATGATGATTACCGAAAGATCTCGACGAAATCAGGATCAAACCATGACTCGTTCATCTTTGACATTAACCCGTACAACGAAGACGAAGGCCGACTATTCGGAACGATTATCCCAAGCGGAGGCATTCCGTTCCAACTCGAGATCTCACTAGATGACGAGATCATTTACACAACAGAACAAATCACAGCAACAAACGACATCCCAATCTACATCGACATCCCAGTCGAACAAGGGAAACTACTAAAAATAGAAATAAAAAATGAAAGCGTCGAAGGTGACAGTGCAAAACAATCAAGCTTTGAGATAAAAGGACTGATTTACGAGAGTTAACCCAAAGGCCCGAACTTGGCCTTGGGGTTAACGAAGCAATGAGCGAAACCGTTGCAATCTTTTAAAGCCAGCTATGAGTGGGTTTCTCATAGCTGGCGCGCAACGAGAGAAGCCATTGCCCTTCCTCGAGAAAGCATGCAAAAGGTTTTCATCTCTGAAGGCGCGCAACGAGAGAAGCCATTGCCCTTCCTCGAAGAAGCATACAAAAAGCTCTTCATCTCTGAAAACACATAACAAACAAAGCCATTTACATAAACAAACAAAACCAAAATCCAGGAGGCAAAAACCGTGCAAAAAAAACTAGTAGGACTCATAATACTGCTCGCAGCACTGTTAGCAGGCTGTGGCTCATTACATGTCGACCTCAACCAAGACGGATCGGCGATGTTCACGTATGAAGTGGAAATGGATGGTTTCGTAACAGAGCAAGAAATCGAAAGAGAGATTAACGATGGAGTCGCACAAGCGAATAGTTACGCAGGCGAAGAAGTGGCGAATGTGCGAAGAATTCAATCAAGAAACGGAGTAGTAAGAGCAGAAGTAGAATTCCATAATCTCTTCTTTGACTCTAATTCACTTTTTGTACCAGTAGAAGATATGTTACGTTACCGCCCGGATTTGGTTACATCACTCTATCCTGTTGAAGGAGTCGATGAACTGGATATTACAGAAGGCTCTGTTGATAGCCTGCCAATCGTAGTTCTGAATAACCTTGATAACTCACTTGAAACGACGATTACGGTACCAGGTAACGTGCAGTACCTGTCTGGTGGGAGTTTAGTAGATGGAACGCAGGATACAATTGCTGTCGACAGTTCCAACGTATCAGTTATCTATCAACCAAGTGGAGGATCTTCTGGAATTCTCTTAACAATCTTAATCGTAGCAGGACTTGGAGTTGCTGGATATTTTGGCTTTAAGAAATACAAAAATGGAACATTGCCATTTCTAGCAAAAAAAGAGCAAGGTGGTGTAAGCAATGACAATTGGTAAAAAAATAATGAAACCTTTGTTCGTTCTCGTACCAGCTTTAGCATTGGTAGGCTGTGGTGGACCAGATGCGACCTATGAAAACTTGATGAGTCAAGCTGATCACCACAGTGCAGAACTAGAGATGGATGAAGCAGTTGCCGTATATCAAGAAATCTTGGAAATGGATCCAAATCAACTATCATACGGACACAGCCGACTTCTCATCGTTGAAAACTTACTTGCAAATGCTGAACACTTAAAAACAAGAATCGGCGACTTGCAATCAGCAACGGATCTCTTAAAAGAAGAAGTCGAGAACATCGAGATCAATCTTGATCATGCTTCTCATGTTGCCATGGTAAAAAGCCAAATGGACGACTTGTATTATCAACTAGAAGAGTTTGCAAACACCGGGCTTTATGCTGAAGTCTTAGATATGAGAACAGAATTTGATCAAGCAGTACAAGAAAACATTATCGCTGTCTTCACAGAAGAAGTTGAAAGTGACTTAGAAGAAATGCTGTTTGAAGAAGCAAGCCAAAAAATTGATGCGATCTCAAGCCTTGAATATGCCTTCCCAGAAGTAGCAGGCGATGTTGAGAGATACCAAGAAAAAATCAGAGAAGAAGAAGAGCGTTTTATTGCATTCCCGTTAAATATTGATGCGATCAACGAGGTCGTGTATGACGAAGATTACGGAACCATTACACTAGTTGGTACCGGCGTCCGTGACGGTAGCCTAAAAGCATTCTTTAAGTTTGAAGGTGAACTAAAGGATGCAGCAGAAAACCTAGGCTTAACGACTAGATCGATTTTCGAAAATGGTGACTACAGTGATTCTGGCAATGTAAGATGGTTAGCGTACGAAGACTATATGATCGGAGAACAAACCCTTACATCAAATCTAGAATTGAACTTGCAACGTCTTGATTATCAATTTAACTTCATGGAAGACATGGAATCTCTTTCTATTGAGGCAGAAGGAACAGAGCGAATTGAAGCTGTATTGAGATTGGGCCATGATACCTTTACGGGCCCGCTGACATTCTCACAAAATGATACAACAGTATCGATTTCATCACTTGCAGTAGAAAACAACTCGATTTCGTATGAAGGAAATGTGAGTGCAACAGAAGATACTGACTTCTCAGAACGCCTATTCATTTGGCGTCCAGGAGATCGTAATCTGAATACATGGGGTTTAAATGAAACATTGTTTGCCGATATCGAGAAATCAATTGCTGGTGTCGCGAACTATGGAAGTAGCCCGTTGTTAGACATAGAAGACAAAATCTACATTGGACTCATGGATTCAGTGAAGGTGATCAACCTTCATACTGGTGAAGAAGTAACAGGTGAAACGGTGAACCTAGTCAATACCCCACACGAAACATCAGGATCTGTAACGCTTAACTATGATGGCAGTCAAAACTCGTTCTATCGTGACGCTGAAGGCGAGACATTCGTGAATGTCTTTGCGATGCAAGAAAGCCGTGGATGGGGATCCTCAGCTGGGCATGTTACCTTCCACTTAGGCGAAGCGTTTGAAACGTTCAACGCCCAACTCGCTATTGACGCACGCTACGCAAGCTCAGACTACGGAGCAAGCGACGTGATCATACTCGCTGACGGTGAAGAGATCGAGAAAATCACACTCGGATCAGAAGCAGAAACAAGAGAAATAGAACTAGACGTAAGTGATGTCGCAACACTCGAAATCACAGTAGAACAAGAACAAGGCGACGAAGGCCGCCAAATCGTCCTACTAGGAAACGGCACACTGCAAATGAAGTAACTGAAAAAGGTTGTTTTTTACCTTTTTCAGTTGCTAATGCCATGTGCGAAGCCGCCGTATTCCTTTAAGCTTTTTGAGTGGTTTCCTCAAAAAGCGCACGGCGAGAGAAGCCATGGCCCTTCTTTGAACCTACCCGAGCGTCCTTGCCTTTAGATCATTTGTCTCTTGCTTAAATCTTCAAAAGGTACGGCTTTAATAAAGAAGGGCCAGTCCCCGCTGCACTGCTGCACAGCAGCGTCGGGACTGGCCCACTAGCATTACAGCATTCCGAATTACACGGTCTATGATTTAATTGAAACTTGGATCAGCCAACCGATGACAGAAGACTACGATCAGTAGGTTAATAATAGTTTTATATAGCAGGGGGAGAACAGGAGGGTGTTCTCTCTTTTTTTGTGCTGTTTTTTTGGACAAAAATGATTCTCCTGATTAAAAAAAGTATATCTGCATCCCAGCATAATCAGCAATCTCCTCTGATCCTGGCAGGTAGGCACTTGCCTCTTGAAAAGCGGGATAATTTATTATGTTTTCGAAATAGTCTGTCAGAAATGCTGACAGGATAGCTGAAAAAGTGTTTAAGGTCCTTTAATATGATCTTTGTAAGAGAAAGACATGATTAGTAGAAATTTAATTGTGATCACAAATCACGAATCACACAAACGTCTCGCAAAATCTTACACTTCTAATTGAATAATAAACTTTTAATTGTGATCACAAATCTGTTATCACAACAAAATAGGTGGGGTGTCCATGGAAAAAGAATATATTTCATTATCAACGGTAAGTACGGAGGTGTATGACCGGCTTCGCTATCAGATTGCAATTGGGAAAATACAGCCGGGAGAACGGATTACGATTAGGCAAGTTTCTGAGAAATTTGGCGTAAGTACCATGCCGGTCAGGGAGGCGTTAAGGAGACTGCAAGCGGAAGGATTTGTTTTCTATGAGAAGCGCAGCGTGATCGTTCGCAGCTTATCATTGGACGAAGTTGTACAGTTATTTGCAATCCGTAAGCGACTAGAGACGCTTGCGATCGAATGGGCAATGCCGAAGATCGCACCTGACCAATTGGAGGAGTTAAAAGATCTTGTCACTCAAATGGATGATGCAAGGCGATCTAATAGCGATTGGCAGCAGTTAAACCGTACGTTTCATCTAGCCATCTATGAATGTGCAAATTCTCCTTCCCTTATTCAGTTGGTCACAAATGTCTGGGATAAAGTGACACCGTATATGTACATTTACAGTCAGTTTGTTCCATCGCTTGAGTCTTCTCAGGACCAGCATTATTTAATTGTAAAATACATCGAACAACAAAAGATTGAAGAGTTAATAGGTGTTATCATTGAGCACTTGGATGATACCTGTCAAGCGATTATCAAAGGCTTTCCTGCAAAATGAAAAGATTGAATATTCGGTCTATTTATAGAGAGTAATAAAGGAGGAAGAAAAAATGGGACTAATTGAAAAAGTGAAAAGCGCACAAACCGAAGAGTATGCACACGGCCCGGTGCCGACAGACAGAAGGAGACATTGGATCCAAATCGCTGTCATTTGGATGGGCTTTACGATGGCTGCCTCACTGGCAGCGCTTGGAGGAGTTGTTGGGCAAGGAGTCGGAATTCAAAAAGGGTTAATTGCCATTTTTATCGGAAACTTGCTGTTATTCATTTACGGGTCGCTGATCGGCTATATTTCATTTAAAACAGGATTGAATTTCCATTTAGTTATTAAGCGAAGTTTTGGTTCGAAAGGATATTTACTTGTTTCTTGTATTATGTCGTTATCGGTTCTAGGTTGGTTCGCCGTTCAAGCTGATATGTTCGGGGTGTTGCTATCAACATCGTTGCTTGAAGGCGTTCCTCGTTGGGTGATCACGCTTGGTTTTTCGCTTTTGTTCATGCAAACAGCTTTATTAGGATATAAAGCAATGGTTGTTCTAAGTTATCTCGTTGTTCCGAGTTTCTTAATTTTAGGTACATTGGCATCGTATCAAATGTTTACTGATTCGTCTGTGACATTCGCTTTTTCCGGTGGTGAAGGCGAGATGGGAATGGGCGTTGCGGTTTCGTTAGTAGCAGGTGCATTCATTGCTTCAGCAACTATGACAGGTGACTTTGTTCGTTGGGCTCGCAGCGCAAAGGATATTATCATTATTCATTTTCTCGCATTCATCGTTGGGTTAGGTTCTGCAATGGTCTTTGGACTTTTCCTTTCTGCATCAGGACACGGTACAGATATTTTTACAGCTTTGATTGCTTTAGGGTTGATCGTACCTGGGGTGCTAATGACAGCATTAAACTTATGGTCAACATGTGATAATTGCTTGTATAATGCAGGACTTGGCTTTACGAACCAATTATCCACCATTTTAAAAAGAGATGTGTCAGAGAAAAAAGTTTTGCTCGTGCTGGGGGTTGCCGGTGCTGTCATAGCATCGATCGGGGCATTTGGAAAGTTTGAGCAATGGCTTGAGCTTCTCGGAGTCGTGATTCCACCTGTGGGCGGGATTATCATCGCGGACTTTTACTTTGCTTACCGTAATAAGTTACAACGCTTTAAAACAGAAGGATCATTTATTCCAACAGTCAATCGCACAGCCTTTTTATCATGGGTCATAGCAAGTGTGGTTGCCTTTACGATCCAAACATTGTATCCATTTATCCCGTCAGCATATGTCGGAGTACTTGTCGGTGGAATGTTGTACTTTGTCTTTGAAAAAATGAAAAAACAATCAAGCAATCCATTAGACGATACAAAAATTGCGTAAATAACGAAAGGGGTATGAAATATGATTGAAGCAAAACCATACAACTGGCCTTATGATTACGAGTTAGTCCCGGAAAGAACAGCGTTAATTGTTATTGATATGCAGACAGACTTTTGTGGATACGGAGGGTATGTGGACCGGATGGGATATGACTTATCACTGACAAGAAGAGCGATTGAACCGATAAAAAATCTGTTATCAGTTGCCCGAGAAGTACCAGGTTTTACGGTGATTCATACAAGGGAGGGGCATAAACCTGATTTATCAGACTTACCCGCAAATAAAAGATGGAGAAGCAAGAAAATCGGGGCAGAAATCGGCTCTAAAGGTCCAGCTGGCCGCATCTTAATTCGCGGGGAGAAAGGCCATGAAATCATTGATGAACTTGCTCCAGAAGAAGGGGAGATCATCATTGATAAGCCAGGTAAAGGAAGCTTTTATGCAACTGATTTAGATTTGATTTTACGAACGAAAGGAATTACGCATCTTATTTTAACGGGAATTACAACAGATGTGTGCGTTCATACAACGATGCGTGAAGCAAATGACCGCGGGTATGAGTGTTTACTATTAGAGGACTGCACAGGAGCAACAGATCATGATAATCACCTAGCGGCCCTTAAAATGGTGCAAATGCAAGGCGGGGTATTTGGAAGTGTCAGTTCCTCAGAAAAAGTCATTCAAGCTCTGGCTTCAAGTACGGTGAAGGCATAACTTTATTTTTAAGGGAAAAGTAGGTGTGAAAAAATGAAAACAACGATGTTACCTGAAAAACTAACGGTCGAATGGCTACGTGAAAAGTATCTATCAGATGAATTAACACCAGAAGAGGTGGTAGCCGAGATTATTGAACGGGCAACTGCTGATGCCTCGATGAATATTTGGATTACAGCGCCGGCACAAGAACTTGTGAAGCCGTATCTTGAAAAGTTGGAGGCTCTGCCAAAAGATAGTTTCCCACTATGGGGCATTCCATTTGCGGTGAAGGATAATATAGATGTTGCAGGAATACCGACAACAGCAGGCTGTCCCGATTTTTCCTATACACCGGCCGACCATGCTTACGTGGTTGAGCGCCTTATTGCAGCAGGGGCCATTCCGATTGGAAAAACGAATTTAGACCAGTTTGCAACAGGGTTAGTCGGAACGAGAAGCCCTTATGGCGAGACACATAACGCTTTGCGCGAGGAACTGATCAGCGGCGGCTCTAGCTCAGGTTCTGCCGTCGCTGTGGCAAGGGGGCAAGCCGTGTTTTCCCTTGGAACAGATACAGCCGGGTCAGGGCGTATACCAGCGCTGTTAAATGGACTCGTCGGCTATAAACCGAGTGTCGGCGCCTGGTCAACAAAAGGAGTCGTTCCGGCCTGTGAAAGTCTTGATTGCATAAATGTCTTCAGCCATAGTTTAGAGGAAGCCCTGCTGGTTGATAAAGTAGCAAGAGGCGTCAACGACGAAGATCCATGGTCGCGTAAATTTCCGGTTCCGGGAATGAAACTCCCAAATGTGTTTTTCATCCCGAAAGAACCAATCCATTTTTATGGACCTTATGCAAAAGAGTACCGTCAAGCGTGGCATAAATCATTGGAGCACTTAAAAGGGTTGAACGTTCCAATTAAATATATTGATACGGATCTGTTTAAAGAAGCTGCAGTTTTATTGTACAACGGCCCATGGGTGGCAGAAAGATGGGCTGCTTTGGGAGAGTTTATTGAAGCGAATCCAAACAAAACATTTCCAGTGACAGAAGAAATCATCCGTACGGGTGAAAACAAAGGTTACACGGCTGCTTCTTTGTTTAAGGCTCAGTATAAGTTGCAAGAGCTTAAACTGAAAGCACGCAGGTTACTTGAAAATGGCGTTCTCGTCATGCCGACAGCAGGAGGAACGTGGACACGTGAACAAGTGAGGGAAAACCCGGTTGCGACAAACAGTTATATGGGGCAGTATACCAATCATTGCAATTTATTAGATTTATGTGCTGTCGCTATACCGGCCGGGGAGGCAGCAGAGAGGGTCCCGTTTGGCCTTACGTTGTTTGCACTTAGTGAAAATGAGGATTTCATTTGCGGAGGGGCAGATCGTTTCTTGAAGCGGCAGGCAAATGAAACAACGCTTGTGGCTGTTTGCGGCCTGCATATGACGGGGTATCCTCTTGAAAAGCAAATGCTGGAGTTTGGCGCGCGTTTTGTGAAGGAGACGAAAACGGCGGCAGCTTATCAAATGGTTAAACTACCAACAGTTCCTGCCAAACCGGGCTTAATTAAGCAGCAAAATGGAGGACAATCGATTGAAATCGAATTATGGGAAATGCCACTTGAGCAGTTTGGCGCCTTTACTGCTACGATAATGGCCCCACTAGGGATCGGCAAAGTCGAGCTTTCAGATGGCACAGAAGTACCCGGCTTTGTTTGTGAAGCTTACGCAGCAAAAGGCGCCGAGGATATCTCAGCAGCAGGGGGCTGGAGACGCCACCTGGAAAGCACTAGGGTCTGTCCCGCTGGGCTTGCGTGACTATAAATTACTAGTATTTGCAGGCCACTGAAAAAGGGTGCTATTCCCTTTTTCAGTGGCCTGCAAGCAATGCGCGGAGCCGTTACCCTCTTTTGAAAGCCTTTCTATGAGTGGGTTTCTCATAGAAAGGCGCGTAACGTGCGAAGCCATTGCGCTTCCATGAAACTACCCGAGAGCCCTTGCCTTAAGATCTTGTTCCTTCTGCATATAAAATGTATACTAGCAAACTCCCGAACTCACTCAATCTACAAAATGACTATACTCTATTACGACCTGAAAAAAACAGAAAAAGTCAAAGCCAACAGGACAAACACATTAGGATTTCTAGAAGCCAGTGAAAAAGGTGTTTTTACCTTTTTCACTGGCTTTAATGCCATGTGCGAAGCCGCCGTATCTTTAAGCTTTTTTGAGTGGTTTTCTCAAAAAGCGCACGGCGAGTGAAGCCATGGCCCTTCCTGGATTTACACGAGTGTCCTTGCCTTTAGATCTTGTTCCTTCTATATATAAAAGCGTGTACTAGCAAACTCCCCAACTCACTCAACCACAAAATTCTACAATCTATTACGACCCGAAAAAAACACCGAAAAAGTCAAAGCCAACAGGACAAACACATTAGGATTTCTAAGCCTTTTATTCGCCATAAGGACTCCTCCCACAACTTAGTAGACACATATAAAATCTATATATGGAATGTACCTTAAACCTAACCCATCAACCACCTCACCCTATCACTCAAGAAAAAAACACCGAAACAGCAAGCACCAACAACGTCAAAACCCCTGGATTCTTCAACTTTCTCCTTCTCATATACACTCCTCCTCCTCATTCATTTGTTACACTAATCATACCAACAAGCCCCGCACCTGTATCGAATCTCGTCAGCATATCTAACAAACAAAATACACATATAAAATACATCTTTATCAGACTAAAGAAGTGTCTGTCCCTGCTTTCCTACTGCACAGCACCAACGCGGTGTCTGACCCCAATCCCGAGAATCTAGTAACCCCATACTCTCGCGCGAAATTTGTAACATAAAAGTAACTAGTAAATTTGTCCATTAAATAGTAAAATTAACTAAAAATTATAGATTATGTTGAAAGAGGAGGTTATCTGTAGATGAAACAAGTATCAGCGCTACGCAAAGTAGTTCTTTCGTCTACATTTGCTACGGGTATTTTGCTAGCAACCCCACATGTAGCAGATGCAGCTCTTGGCGACCAAACACTGCGCCAAGGTATGAGCGATCCAGACGTTAAGGACTTGCAAGACGCATTAAAGAAAAAAGGATTTTTCGGTCATCCTGAATCAACAGGGTATTACGGCACGATTACTGCAAGTGCTGTCCGTGAATTCCAAAGATCACATAATTTGCAAGTAGACGGCATTGCCGGCCCACAAACATTAGGGAAGCTATTAGATTTAATGGGTGATAAAGCTCCATCGTCGAGCTCATCAAACTCATCTTCAACTGCATCATCTTCTTCATCTTCTTCGTCAACATCTGCATCCATCACAGGCCTATTACGTGTGGGCTCAAGTGGTGCACAAGTTGAAGAACTGCAACGCAAGATGAAAGAGCAAGGCTTCTATTCTGCGAAAATTACAGGGCAGTTCGGACGCCAAACAGAACAAGCTGTTCGCGATTTCCAACGTGCGGCAAGAATTACGGTAGACGGCATTGTCGGCCCACAAACACTATCTCATTTAATCAATGAGCCAACAGCGAACCAAGCAAGCTACGACACGAGCCAAACGGTAGATCGCAATCAACAAACTGCAACATCAACAACATCAACAATCCTGCGTGAAGGCAGCGGTGGACAAGCAGTTACTAACTTACAACAACAGTTACGCTCAGTCGGCGTATTTGATAGAGAGCCGACAGGCTACTATGGAAGTATCACGACAACAGCAATACGTAACTTCCAACGATTACATAACTTACGAGTAGATGGAATCGCAGGCCCACAAACAATCGGCAAGCTAAGCGAAGTTGCAACAAACAAGTCATCGTCATCAAGTGCGTCTAGTAGTTCATCTAGTAGCTCGTCAACAGTGCAACAAACATCACGCTCTAGTAACTCATCTGCACTAGTGACAAACCTAGTCGCAGAAGCAGCTAACCACATCGGCGTACCATACTTATGGGGGGGCACGACAGTATCTGGGTTCGACTGCAGTGGGTTCACTCAATACGTCTTTAGACAACAAGGCATCTCGATACCACGTACAGTCGCGCAGCAATGGAATGCAGGAACGACTGTTTCAAAACCACAAGTAGGAGATATGGTTTTCTTTGAAACATACACAAGTGGCCCGTCTCATAACGGCATTTATATTGGCAACAACCAATTCGTACATAGTGGATCTTCAACAGGTGTTACGATTACGAGTATGAATAATAGTTATTGGAAAGAGCGGTATCTTGGAGCGAAGAGAATGCATTAGAAAAAAAGACTTGTTTTCTTTTAATTTAAGAAAACAAGTCTTTTATAATACAAATGAAGTAACCATACGAGGCCCACGTGGAACATAAGTAATTGATTTATATAGAGGTAACTTTTTTAATTCTCTCCAATCACAGCTTCTGCAATATTAACTGAGTGATCACCAATACGTTCTAAATTACTAACAATATCTACAAATATTATACCGGCAGAACCTGAACACTTACCTTCGTTAATTCGCTGAATATGTTGCTTACGGAGTTTTCGTTCCATCTTATCAATCTTTTCTTCCTTTTCCAGAACAGAACGCGCCATATCCCCGTCTATAAGCTCTAATGATTGAATAGCTTCTTTCAAAGTGGAAAGTGTTAACTCCGACATCTCACGTAAGTCTTCAAGCGCTTTGTCTGAGATATCGACTTTATTAGTTTTTTGGTAATCTTTTAACTCAACTATATTTTCAATATGGTCACCAATTCGCTCTATATCACGGATCGTATTCATTAACATCGAGTGCAACTTTGAATCGTGGGCAGATAATGAACGAGATGAGATTTGGATTAAGTAATCGGTAATTTTCCTGTCAAGATTATTTATTGCTTCTTCGAACTGAATAGACATTTCTGCATGTCGCTTTTGTCCAGTTTCCAAGTATTGGCTGACCTCATGCAAACCTCTTTCAGAGAACTCAGCCATACGTAAAACCTCTTGCTTAGCTTGTCCAAGGGCAATGGCTGGAGAACTTTTGATAAAGCTAGGGTCCAAATGCTTTGCTTTATATTCAATACTGTAATCATCACCTGGAACCATCTTAGTTACAATTAACGCTAATAAAGCAACAAATGGCAATTGAATTAACGTGTTAGACACATTAAAAATACCATGAGCAAAGGCAATAGTCATTGGGTGATTAAGATTTAATTCTAATGCTATAAAACTAACTAGACTTAAGAAGACTGGGAAAATAATTATAACAATAATTGTTCCTATTAAGTTAAAAATAACATGTGTTAAAGCAGCTCTTTTCGCTGCTACAGATGCTCCTATTGAAGCAAGAATAGCTGTAATGGTTGTACCAATATTATCTCCAAAAAGTACAGGTAGTGCTGCATCAAGTGTCATAGCGCCTTGTTCATATAATTGCTGTAACAATCCAATTGAGGCACTGGAGCTTTGAACAGCAACTGTGAAAATAGTACCAATTAAGACACCTAAAAGAGGGTTTTCACTCATGCTCACTGTTAGCTCAGCAAATGCTTCTAAATCACGAAGAGGCTTTAATCCTTCTCCCATAAGGTCTAGACCATAAAAAAGGGCACCAAATCCGAAAACAACCTGCCCGATATTATTGATTTTCTTAGCTTTTATAAAGAAAATTAATGCAGCACCAATTGCAATAATTGGTAAGGCATAGGCAGAAATTTTAATACCGATGATAAAAGCCGTAACCGTTGTTCCAATATTGGCTCCCATAATGACACCAATTGCTTGTTTTAAAGTCATAAATCCGGCGTTTACAAGTCCAATAGTAAGAACAGTTGTCCCTGTGCTAGTTTGCAGAAGTACCGTTACAAATATACCGGCAAATACTCCCATAACAGGGTTAGTTGTAAACTTATCGAGGACATCACGAAGACCTTCACCGGCCACTTTTTGTAGGCCATCTCCCATGTATTTAATACCGAATAGGAAGATACCTAAGCCTCCAAAAAACATGAACAAGAGCGTTTGTAAATCCAAAAATCTCATCCCTTCGTATCTTGATGTTATAGATTTTATTTTTAAAACAGATTAACTTGTAACGCGTCTAGTCTATTGTTAGATTCATGCATCTAAGTAACTAAACAAATATAATAATAGATTCTTGGTAATTATAATGAAAGAAAGTTACATGGGCAACCAATTTACGACAGTAAGTTTTTACAATTTATTACATAGGCAATCATAATCTAAGAATAAAAACATACAAATATCAAAAAAAGAGGGTTAGAGTATGGTCTTTCCTCTATCCCGAATTGTTTGTGATGTTCCTTCCTTTAATTGTTTTGCATAAAGTATTGCATCATATAACTTGCCCAAATACGGTGACCATCTTCATTCGGGCGCCCGTTCTCAATAAAGTCGTTGAGTGTCTCGTCAGTTATAGTAGGCCAAGCCTCCCAATGATTGGCGTACGGATAACCATGGTTTTCTGAGAACTCTTTTAATTTATTAATTTGCTCAGAGTAAAAATTCGCACCATATATAGGATTGGATGGAACGATAATAATCGTTGTATTTGGTAGCGCTGTTTGAATCTCCTCTAATCGTAATTCTAGTAGCTCAAGTGACTGTTCAATCCTAATATTAGAATTGTCGTTTAAAAGTAGAGGTTCATAGATTAGTATGTCTGGTTCAGTCGAAAAAATCTGTTGGATATTTTCATCTGTTACTTCTAAAGAAGTTGCTCGACCTAGGTTAATAGTTGTTTTATTAATTTGTGAGTCTGGCAATAATTCTGAAATTTCATTTGAGACAAGTACAGGCCAGGCTTCATCTGGGTTATCAGGATTTGCGATTGATAATGAACCAAAGAAAGTTATATTAACTTCTTTATTGTATTTAAGGTTGCCAATGACACCTTCTATATCTTCACTGGCTAGGAACTCGTTTTGTTCAGCTTGTGTAGCATTAACTTCGTATGTATGTTCATAATAAAAATAATGACCAGCCATTAAAAGAAGGATCAACCCTGGAAGTAAGACAAATGTTACAAAGTGTTTCATAATTAATATCGTATCCTTTCAAAAAAGTTAAAGTGACCTAAGTAAAAGGAAGAGCCTAAGACCCCTCCTTGCTTCCTACTCAGTTTTTTCATCATCATTTTCTTTAATAGTTTCAGCTTCCTTCTTGCTCTCTTCAACTTCAACCTTTTCAAAGACGGCTTTAATTGACATATTAGAATGGATGGAAATGTTCATTGTCTTTGAATTGCCCGTTGCGTCGCCTTGCCAACCTACAAAACTCCAACCGTCATTAGGCTCTGCTGTTAACCTGATTTCATTGCCTTCTTTAAAGGAATTCCCACTTTTATTTTTAGAAACTATTCCATTACCTTCTGTTGATGTTATTAAGGAGTATTCAACTGGTTTGGGATCCTCAATAAATATAGCTTTTACGTTTTTATTACTATTCATAGTTAAAGTTATAGTTGATGAGTTCCCGGAAGCATCTCCTTCCCAATGACTAAATGACCAGTTATTTTTTGGTGAAGCTGTAAGAGTTAGTCTCTTACCTTCGTTATATTTATTTTCATTTGAGCTTCTACTGAGGCTACCTTCACCTGAAGTTGAAGTTGTAAGGGCATAACTTTTGGGTTCAGGCTCTCGTTCAGGTTTCACTTCTAATTCTGGGTCTTCATGGCTGTCTTTTTTATTTACTTCTGGTGTAGATGAAGTTTCCTTTTTAACAAAAATAGCTTGGATACTTTTATTATCATCCATTCGGACAGTAATATTTGAGTTAGTGCTAGAAACGGCACCTGACCACCTCACGAACTCCCAGCCTGCATCGGCTTGTGCAGTTAGTGCAACTGTTTCATCAGTATTAAAATGAGTGGAGTTAGAACTGCGTATAATAGTTCCTTGTCCATTTGTTGAGGTCGCAAGTTGAAACCCCTGTTCGTGTTGTTGCTTTTCTTCAAAAATTGCTTGGATGTTTATGCTTTTATCCATAATAACCGTTTTCGGATTTTCAGTACCGGAAAGGTCACCAGTCCATCCAGCAAACTCCCAACCTTCTTGAGGGACTGCTTCTATTATAACTTCGCTATTAGGTTCAAAAGAGTGAGTGTTAGGGTTAGTAAAAATGGTTCCATGGCCAATTACTTCAGAAAAAATTGATTTATTTTCACCATCAATCCGTAAGGAGATCGTCTCTTCCAGCCCTTGAAATGAAACGGTAAGTTCTTCAGTTCCTTCTTCAAGTGGAATAAAACTAGCACTTGTTTGACCTTCGTGAACATTTAAGGAGCCCAACTTTTTTGTTAATGACCACTCTGGAGTGATAGGCATTATATCACCATTGAAATCTCTGCCTTCAAGAAAAATATCAATATGTTCATTTACAGAATATGTGCTTTTTTCACTATAAGAAATAGTGATCTCCTTAACTACTTGATCTAGCACATCGATTTCTAGCTCCCTTGTTAAGGTTCCTGCATTGGCATAAACTTGAAGACTACCAGTTTTTAATGCAGAAAGTCTAGCTTCTGAGTTTTCACTAACAGAAAAGGTAACAATCTCATTGTTATTTATACTCCAATCAGCTTTAAGTGGAATATGACGGCCTTGCTCATCAATCCAAACAAGAGTAAGTTCTACGTCAAATCCTGACTGTATGTACGCTCGATTAGGGTGAATAACAATATTTTCATTAATAGACTTAAATTGATTCTTTAACTCGGTATCACCAGTAACTTCAATGCCCATTTGCATAATAGAAAAAGCAGAAAAAACATCTGACTGACTCATATAGAGTTGACCTAAGAAAGAGTAGAAGATAGGTTCAGTCTCAAGTAGATCTATACCTTCCAGTATTATAGATTCTGCATTCTCAAGCTGAGCTAACTCAACGTAACTGTTAGCGGCTCCGATTCTTGCTTCAACGTTAAGAGGATCAATGTCTAAAGCCTTTAGATATTCATCAAGACTTTTATCAAAAGCCTCTTGTTCATACCAACTCTTTGCATCCTCTAGTACCTCCGGCAAGGAACTTGCTTGTACAGAAAAAATAATAAGGATACTAACCAAAAATGCTACCGTCGAAGTACTTACAATAAATAGCCTCTTATTAAGCATAGCAAACCCTTTCCTTATAAAATATGAATTTCACTAACCTGATTATAGTAGCAATATAAAAAGAGTGGAAGGAAAAATGTAAAAAAAGCACATCTGTTACCTAATTTTGTCGTTTTTTCATCTACGAAAGTTGTGTTATGATTATTTTTATGCATTACGTTGTAACTAAAAATGTTTAGGGAAATAAAAAAAGTATAAAAAAATATGGTACAATACAATCTGGAAATTAATTTGAAAAGAAATCCCTCATTTACTTTTATAATGAGAGTAAAAATCACTAAGTAGAGGCTATTCATGCGAAAACTAGATTTTTCAGTTTTATTAGTTGTAAAGAATGAGAAAAATTATATAAGCCGTCTTTTGCGCTCCTTTTGTGGTCAGAATTACCCTAGGGAAAAGTATGAAATTATTGTAATAGATGGCGAATCAACAGATGGTACACTAGATATTGTTAAGCATTATGTTGACAATAACCCTGGTTTCATAAGATTGTATAATAATCCGGGTAAAACTCTGCCGGTTGGTTGGAATATTGGAATTAATAAGGCTAAGGGTGCCTACGTTCTAAGGGTTGATGGACATGCTAATGTACCAAACAACTTCTTGAGAAATTATAAAGAAGTTATCTTAAAGAAACCTGAAGCTTCGTGCGTCGGTGGTATTATTGTTTCAAAGGGATTAGGTTTTCAAGGTGAAGTAAATGAATATGTATACTCTCATCCCTTTGGAGTTGGTAATTCAAAGTTTAGGACATTGACTAATCAATGTCATTGGGAAGGCTTTGTTGATACAGTTCCTTACGGCGCATATAAGGCTGAGATCTTTAAACAGTGCGGGCTTTTTAACGAAAAATTAAAACGTAATGAAGATTTAGAGATGCACCGTAGAATGCAAAAAAAAGGTGCAACCTTTTTCTTGTCGACAAAAATTAAGTCAACCTATTATGTTAGGGACACATTCAAAGGACTAACTATGAAATCCTTGGGAGACGGGATATGGACAATGATTGCTAACCAAATCTCACCAGGTTCTTTAAAAATAAGACATCAGGTTCCATTATTTGCGTTTCTGGCTGGCTTGTTCTTATTTGTGGGCTCTTTTTTTCATTGGTTTTTTCTTTCTATTTTAATTATGACGTTTGTTTTGTATTCTGCTTTGAATCTTATAAGTAGTTTCCCAATAGTCAAAAAAAAGGGATGGAAATTTCTTGTTCCTTGTATGATTAACTTTTTTACTACTCATTTCTTAAGAGGGTTGGGCTCATTTTTAGCTTTTTTCAAACCAGAGTATTGGTTTTTTAAATGGAGTTTATATAAAGAGGCGCCGTCAAGATTTGCAAATAAATAGATAACATTAAGGTTGAGATAAATGCGAGAAATTTTTAAATATAAGCAACTTTTATACTATCTAGTACACAAAGAATTAAAAGTTAAGTATCGTAATACAATGTTTGGGTATTTTTGGTCCTTGCTTGAACCACTTGGACTGATGATTATTTATACAATTGTTTTCTCTTTGATTTTGAGATTTGGTATAGAGAATTACTCACTCTTTCTACTATCAGGGTTAATTCCGTGGATGTTTATGAGTCAATCTGTTTTAATAGGTACGAAATCTTTAACAGCGAATAGAGCGCTGATTAAAAAGGTGTACTTCCCGAGACAGCTTTTTCCTCTAACAACAGTCACGACAAATTTAATTAACTTAGGCGTTTCGTTATTATTAGTAACTACTTACGGGATATATTTAGGGGTGACTCCTGATTTCACATCATTACTTTTATTGCCTGCTGTTATCATTATTCAATTCATTTTGGTATTAAGTGTCACACTACTGTTTTCCTGTTTAAATGTATTTTATCGAGATGTTGAATTTATGAGTAACTTAGGCATGAGAGGGTGGATGTATTTATCACCAATTATCTATCCGATCTCTGTTATTCCTGAACAATACTTAAGTCTTTATATGTTAAATCCGATGGCAACAATAATCTCAATGTATCATTACATTTTTTATGGTGGAGAACTAATACCTATGGCATCGATTATTTATTGCGTATTAATAACTTTTTTACTCTTTATTCTTTCTTGGAGATTGTTTAATGTCATGAGTAGAGATATGGGAGAAGTGATTTAGTGATGAACGCGATTGAGGTAAAGAATGTTTATAAGGCGTTTAAAAAGTCTTATGACAAAACAATAAAAGGCAGTTTTTTATCTTTGGTACGAAAAGAAAAAAGGTATGAGAAATTCCAAGCTCTGGATGATATTTCATTTGATGTGAAAAAAGGTGAAGCATTTGCGATTGTCGGTAAAAACGGGGCTGGTAAGAGTACCCTTTTTAAAGTAATATCTGGAATCGTAACACCTAATAATGGGACTATAAATTTGAACGGCACATTAATTCCTTTAATTGAATTAGGTGCGGGGTTAAGTAGAGATTTATCCGGTGTAGAAAATATTAAGTTGAACTGTGCAATCTACGGTAAAAATAAAACTGAAATAAATGAGATGATCCCAAAGATTATTGAGTTTGCAGAATTAGGAAAAGATATCGAAGGGCCCGTTAAATTTTACTCCTCAGGTATGAAAGCGAGATTAGGTTTTGCAATTGCTGTTCATATTGATACAGATATCATCTTAGTTGATGAGGTTTTAGCTGTAGGTGATAAAGATTTCAGAATGAAATGTTATAAAAAGATAATTGAACTAAAGAAAAATGGTAAAACAATTGTAATCGTCTCTCATAGTCTTAGACCTTTAAGGAAGATTTGTGATAGAGCAATGATTCTGCAAACAGGCAAAGTAGCAGCTATTGGAGAGGTTAATGAAATTATCGACGATTATGAAGCTAATTATTAAAAGTATTTTAGTGTTGATTATCAAATAACCTCTCTAGTAATCTAGAGAGGTTATTTTTTAGTATCGATAAATCCATAAGGAGGAAATATGAAGCAGACATTATCAATAGTACTTGGATTATTTATTTTGGTTTCTGGTTATTTTATCTATGAAACGGTTGTTAAAAAACAAGATCTCGAAATTCATTTTATTGATGTTGGGCAGGGTGATAGTACGTTTATAATCTTACCGAATAGTAAAAATTTGTTGATTGACGCCGGACTTCCAGAATCCGGAGAGAAAGTGGTGTCTTACTTAAAAGGGCTAGGAATAGGTTCTATTGATAAGTTAGTTATGACACATCCACATTACGATCATATCGGTGGAGCAGTTGAAGTGATGAGTCAATTTGATGTGATTGAACTAATTGACAGTGGTGCGGAGCATACAACAGAGACATTTGCCAATTATATTGACTATGTAATTGAGAATGATGTATCTATAACTTTTGCCGAAGTGGGTGGCGAAATAGAGTTGGATAGAGATGTTTCAATAAAAATTATTAACAGTTTTGCTGAGGGGGATAGCTTAAATGATGGATCTATTGGATTTCACCTCACGTACAAAGATTTTACCTTTCTAACTGCGGGAGACGCAGAGGAAAAGGCCGAAGATCGCATTATTACGAACTTTCATGTTGAATCCGATGTTCTTAGGGTGAACCATCATGGTTCTAGAACGAGTACAACTGAGAAGTATCTAGAAGCAGTCCAACCAAAAGATGCGATAGTTAGTGCTGGTTTAGATAATGAATATGGTCATCCACATCAGAGCGTGGTAGAAAGGTTATTCAACCATGGTATTGCCGTGTATAATACAGCTGAATTTGGCGATATAGTATTAACATCGGATGGTCACTCCTATGGAATTAAATTCAATTCCGATAAAATATTAAGAGATTTAACAACAAATTAATAAAAAACTGGTCGTGTTTGGCGTTCTATTATGCCAGTGACCAGTTTTTTCTTTCAAAAAAGGCATTTCAAAGTTTTTGCACTTTAATACTCAAGTTACCATGTTGTGTAAAATAGAGCTGTATTTTACTGCCTTTAAAAGTGAGTGCGGTATGGTCGAGCTTAATCAAATTTTTTTCTTTTTGTTTCCCAATTCGAATAAATTTATGGGAGTTTCCGTTGCTATAACTAACAAAAAAGTCCCAAATATCTTTTTCGTTTTTCTGTAGTGAGTAATCGATAATTTCTTTAAATGAGATATTAACCTCAAATGAAAGCGTACTATTGTTTATCCATTGAAAAAATGTATTGAATTTGATCAAACCTTCAGCATTTCTTTTTTTTGTTAGAAGAGCTAAATGGCTGTTTCCTTTAAATATTATTTCCTTATCAAATGTTAATGAACCCTTTACTGTAAAGTTAGGGTAAGATCCGTTCTCAATTTCAATCGCCATTAAATTAGGAGATATTTTAAGGAAAGGAATTCGGTTCTTTTTTTGAAAAGTCGCGCTTTTTATTACTTTAAACCACTCTAAAAGAAATTTATCTTCATTAAACTTTTGAGTACTGGTATAACAGTTTTTGCTTAATCGTTTTCGTTCATCTGAATTCGAGAGAAGTTTAACCATTGATTGTTCTAAAGCGTTAATATTATGCTTTTCGATAAGGTAACCGTTCTCGTTATGATTTATCATGTCTCTTGGGCCGTATTTTATATCGTAAGAGATTACGGGTGTACCAACAGATAAGCTTTCTAAAATGACCAAACCAAATGCTTCAGAAGACGATGCTACAACTGAGAATGCAGAACGGCTAAAAATGTGACGTGGGTTAAACGTGTAGCCTTTAATAGTAACCTGTTGCTCAAGTTTTAGTTCTTTTATTAGCTGTTTAAGAGCTTCTTCTTGTGGCCCGAAACCCCAAAGATCTAGCTTGGCTTGAGGGAAACGTTGTACAACTCCTTTAAATGCTTTGATAATATGATCAACATTTTTGCTTTGGACAAACCGAGAAATTGAAACGATCTTCCAGGGGTCTTTAACTACTTCGCCTATAGGCTTTGATTGGGTTGAGTGTGGAACCACATGGTAAGTTGTTCGGTAGCCATATTGTTTTTCTATGTCAATTTTTTGCTCCTCCGTCAACAAAACGATTGCGTCGTAGTCGTTCATATTATTAAGTGTTCTCTCATTTTCAAATGGTTCTATTAAATGAGAACTATGGATTACAACAATCTTTGTAACTAAATAATTGGGTATCGACTTAAGTACGCTATCTGTAGCCCTTGAATCGGATATAAGAACAGGGTTTTCTTCGTCTTTAAGTAACTGTTCAACCCAATATTTGCGTAATTGTGTTTTGTTTTTGAATGAGTATATTTGTTTGTTATATAACCATTCAAATTTAATTATCTTATTAGTATCTGGATTACGAAATTGAGTTAAATAATGTTGGCCATTTGCTTTATAGTATAATGTCTTTTCTATTGTTTCCTCATCAGTATTCTCAATAGTTACAACTGAGTAATCTTTAATAGATGTAAAATTACTATCAAGAGCACAGAAATCTTTCTGAGCCAAAAAATCAAAAAGATTATGAAGGTGAATATTTTTATTAAGTAAACCTAACTGATAAAGTTGTTTCCTTATGGCATCGTAGTCTAAGTCATAATCGAATGTAATAATATGAATATTTTTTGTTGTTTGAGATAAAATTCTGCCTCTTTCTAATAAAGCTTTGGTCAACCCACCTCTTTTTAATTTAATTGAACCCATCATTAAGTAAATTGTTTCATTCAAACTAATCCAGCCTCTCAGATTGCGATATTTCATAAAAAATATAACATAAGCGATAATACTTAGCGAAAGATGTAGAACATAAGCTGTAATTTAATGGATGTGTCAAAATTTTGTAGTTCTTCTTATAAAAGTATGTTATTATTACATTTGTCCTAGTAAAGTGAACTTATTTAGGGCGTTTTTTGTTTTTTTTTGGCAAATTACTATCTATTATTTTACCAAAGGCAAAGCTGCTAAGATATAAACTAGTTACTGAAATAGGGGGTAACGTGATGAAAAAGGTAACTATAATTATTACGGTTTATAATAAAGAAGATTATATTGAAAAGTGTTTAACATCTGTTGTTAATCAAACTTATAAAAATTTGGAAGTTCTTATTATTGACGATGCTTCTAAGGATAAAAGCAAAGAAATAAGTAAAGGGTTCTCAGATCAATTCGATCGGGTGAACTTTTTTGAGTTTAAGCAAAATGCAGGAGTAGCTAAAGCTAGAAACTTTGGTTTGACTAAAGCAACTGGCCACTATGTTTATTTTCTTGATGGCGATGATTATTTAGCTGTTAATGCAATTGAACAACTAATAAGCCAGTCTAAAAGTTATAATATAACTGCAGGTTCGATAACTAAAAGTATTGACTTTCAAGAGTATGATCCAGGAGAAGAAGTGAATGTTAATTTATTAACAAAAGAGAAAAAAACGAAAGCTTTAAGAAGAAGAACAGTAACGAATATTCTAATTAAGCGTAGTTTCATTGAAAAACATGATTTGAAATTTGACGAATCTATGACGTTTTTCTCTGACTTAACATTCTTGATTCCTGCCATTGTTCGTGTTAAGAACATTCCGTACATCACAGCACGCACATATTATAAAGGGGAGTGCTATGATCCGATCGACAATCCTGCACTTATGTTAAAGAGCGATGATGAAAAGGTGAAGGATTTTCTTTACTTCTATAACCTTCTTAAGGAAACTGAAGGTCATTACGTAAGTATTGATCGTTATCTAGATCGGCAACTAGTTACTTTTTATCTGAAGAATATTAATAAAATTATTAACGCACCAAATGTAGATGAGTTCTTCAATAACTATCTAAACGATTTAAGCGAGAGTATGAAAAAAATAGCGCCTTCAATTATTAGTAAGAAAGGTATTTTACCGAAATTAGAGATGAAAGCTGTCATCAATCAAAATAAAAGGGCTATCCTTAAATGGAATAATCTGAGGAAGACATCAAAGGATTGGATGAAGGCTGTAAAAGGTAAGCAAAATTTATATAAGGAAATCTATAAGTCTGTCCTTATTAAATTACCTATTAAGAATAAAACTGTCCTTTTTGAGAGTTTCGGAGGAAAGAGTTACGCATGTAATACTCGTTATATCTATGAAGAGCTAATTAAAGATAAAACCAATGATTATGATTATGTTTGGATCTTGAATGATACAAAACGGAATATTCCGGGGAATGCCAAAAAAGTAAAGAGAAACAGCCTCAAGTATTATTATTACCTTGCAACTTCAAAATATTGGGTTTCAAATGCCCGTATGCCAAATTTTGCAAAAAAACGTGAAGAAATGGTTTATTTGCAAACCTGGCATGGAACACCGTTAAAGAAGTTAGCTGGGGATATGAAAGAAGTTAGAATGCCGGGGACGACCACTGAAAAATATAAAAGAAACTTTTATAATGAGTCCCAAAAGTGGGATTATTTAATATCGCCGAATCATTACTCCACTGAAATCTTTAAACGAGCATTTAAATTTAAAAATAAAGTTCTTGATTATGGTTACTCTAGAAATGATATTTTACACAGTAATAAAAAGTTTAAAAAGGCTAAGAAACGTGAGATTAAAGAAAACCTTGGTATACCTGATGATAAAAAAGTTATTCTTTATGCTCCAACGTGGAGAGATGATGAGTTCATTGAAAAAGGTAAGTATAAGTTTGATTTAAAGTTGGAACTAGATAAAATGAAGGAAGAGCTTGGTGATGAGTACGTTGTTGCTTTAAGAATGCATTATCTTATTGCAGATCACGTTGATACAAAGGGCATGGATGATTTTGTGTTTAATTTATCTGACTATGAAGATATTGCTGAGCTTTATTTAATCTCGGATATATTAATTACTGATTATTCATCAGTCTTTTTCGATTTTGCTAATTTAAGACGCCCTATAATATTTTTTACGTATGACATTGATAAGTACCGTGACTCCTTAAGAGGGTTTTACTTTGATCTGCAAGATGATGCTCCCGGACCAATTCTAAAAACTTCCGATGAGGTTATTGAAAGTATTAAGAGTATAGGCAAGATTAACAGCAAATTTCAAAGAAAATATAATTCGTTCTATAATAAATTCTGTGGGCTTGAAAATGGAAATGCGGCTAAGAAGATTGTAGAAGAAGTATTTCTTAACTCTAGCGTTACAAAGGAGAGGAAATAATGGCCGTTAAAGAAAAAATTCTTGTAGTTGGTGCCGGTAGCTGGGGAACTGCTCTAGCTATGGTGCTTGCAGATAACGGAAATGATGTAGTTATCTTTGGAAAAGATGAAAAAGTAATAAACTCTATTAATGAAAAGAATAAAAATCCAAAGTATTTTCCTAACGTGGAACTCCCTGCTTCTATTACAGCAACAACCAATTTAGAAATAGGATTACAAAACGTGAATTCTGTCTTGTTAGTTGTGCCAACTAAAGCAATGAGAGAAATTTTGAAACAGATAACAGTGTTTGTTCATACTCCATTAATGATTATGCATGCGTCTAAAGGAGTTGAGCCTGGAAGCTATAAAAGAATTTCTGAAATCATAGAAGAGGAAGTACCTAGAAATCTAATTGAAGATATCGTGGTCTTATCTGGACCTAGTCATGCTGAGGAAGTATGTATGCGTATGCCGACCACTGTGACTGTTTCATCGCACAATATAGATTCAGCTACAAAGATACAGGGAATGTTTATGAATTCATACTTCAGAGTTTATACAAATCGGGATGTTATTGGCGTAGAACTAGGAGGCTCATTAAAAAATGTTATTGCTCTTGGAGCAGGAATTTGTGCCGGTTTAGGTTATGGCGATAATGCAAAAGCAGCCCTTATTTCTAGAGGGTTAGTAGAGATAACTAGGCTCGGTTGTGCAATGGGGGCAAACCCCCTTACGTTTGCTGGTCTTGCAGGAATTGGCGATTTAATTGTTACGTGTACGAGTGCTCATAGTAGGAATTGGCAAGCGGGTAACCTGCTTGGAAAAGGGCAAAAGCTTGATGATATATTAGAGCAAATGGGAATGGTTGTTGAAGGTGTAAGGACAACAGAAGCTGCATACCATTTATCCAAAGAGTTAGGGATTGAAATGCCTATTACGACAGCAATATATGATGTTTTATATAACAATAAAGAGGTTAAAACTGCTGTTGATGAACTAATGGGTCGTACTGGGAAAGTTGAATCAATGGCTTTTTAATAAACACATGATGAGGAATATTGTTCAATGTTGAAGAAACTTTTATCAAAGAGAATATTAGTCA
Source organism: Halalkalibacter sp. HAAS-P014 (assembly GCF_056619965.1). Taxonomy (NCBI): domain Bacteria; kingdom Bacillati; phylum Bacillota; class Bacilli; order Caryophanales; family Bacillaceae; genus Halalkalibacter; species Halalkalibacter sp. HAAS-P014. The sequence continues at coordinate 60,132 of NZ_JBWQTV010000013.1, forward strand.
TTAAACTATTATGTGGAATGCTTTTAAAGGTACTGTTTTTCTTACCAAAAAAAGAAAAACTAGTAATATTTGAAAGCTTCTCTGGAAAACAATATAGTTGTAATCCAAGAGGTATTTATGAGCATATGACTCAAGAAAATTTAGATTATCAAATGATTTGGAGTGTAAAGAAACAATTTCAAACCCCTTTTGAAGAAAAGGGGATACCTTATGTTCAGCGCTTTTCACTTAGTTGGTTTATTTTAATGGCACGAGCGAAATACTGGGTAACTAATAGTAGGATGCCAAACTGGGTACCAAAATCTAAAAAAACGATTTATATACAAACATGGCATGGAACTCCGTTAAAGAAGCTTGTTGCAGATATGAAAGAAGTTCATATGCCGGGAACTACAACAGAAAAATATAAAAGAAATTTTCTGAAAGAGGCTCGTAATTGGGATTATTTGATCTCACCTAACCGATATTCAACAGATATTTTTAAGCGTGCTTTTCAATTTAATGGGGCTGTGTTAGAAACCGGTTATCCTAGAAATGACTATTTAGCCTTAAGACATAACTTAGTTCATACTAATGATTTAAAAGAAAAGCTTCAAATTCCAAAAGAAAAAAAAGTTATACTTTATGCACCAACCTGGAGAGATAATGAGTATTATAGAGCTGGCCAATACAAATTTTCATTGGAGTTAGACCTATCACTCTTAATGAAAGAGTTGAGTGATCAGTACGTTATTTTAATAAGGATGCACTCTTTTATCTCTGATCAAATTGATTTTAAAAAATATAATGGATTTGTTTTTGATTGTTCTAAGCATGTTGACATTAATGAGCTCTATCTTGTTTCGGACCTGTTAATTACTGATTATTCATCCGTATCGTTTGATTACGCAAATTTAAAAAGACCAATTATCTTCTTTACTTATGATCTTGAAACTTATAAAAGTAAAGTTAGAGGTTTTTATTTTGATTTAGAGACAAATGCTCCTGGTCCTGTAGTATCGACAAGTGAAGAAGTATTAAGAGAAATTGTTAATTTTGAGACGAATGGGTTAGAGCCATACGAAAAAGAGTACTCACAGTTTATTAATCAATTTTGTTACTTAGAAGATGGACATTCAGCGAAAAGAGTAGTTGATGAAATTTTTACGGAAAATCGCTGATTGTTGTTATTAAAGTGGTTTTCAGCTTATTAATTAAAGGAGTATATTAATGCAGACAACAGATACTAAACTACCAACAACTCCAATAGACTCTAGCTATATTATTCAAATTAGAGAGAAAACCCAATCTTACAGCAGCAAAGAAGATGTTTGGTCTTGGTTTGTTTTAAGACGTATTTCCGTTTACTTTGTGGTAGTTTTTAAATGGCTAAAAATAAGTCCTAATGTGGTAAGTTGGTTAAGTGTACTGTGTATCTTGTTATCAGGATTGTGTATGTTAGCACGAGAACCTCTTTATTTTATTCTTGCCTTTGTTTTGTATAATATGGGTTATTTGTTTGATTGTGTTGATGGTGAATTGGCTAGGTTAACGAGAAAAGAATCTTCCAAAGGGTACTTTATTGATTTATTAATCCAAGCGGCAACATTACCTGTATTTATTTCATTTGCACTAACTTATTTATTGATAACTGAAAGAATCGAATTAACAAGTTTAGAAATTTTCTTATTATATGCAGTTATAGTTGCTGTCATTTATTCTTTATTAATTCCCATTTCATATCAATTAACTAAAAGCAACGCATTCGAACAAGATCCAGTTAACCAAATTAGGGAAAAATCAATTTTTTATGATATTTTAGGATTTGTTCTTGGTATTCCAGGCTTTTACTTTAACTTAGTTCTTCTAGTAATCCTTGAGCTTATTATTAATATTGAACTTATTCATGTATATATAGTGTTATTCTTAGTAATCTTGGTTCTTAAAGTTATATTTCGGCTATATGTAACGTTGAAATCATTATAATTTAAAAATTTTATATCAGTTTATAACATTTTTACAGATTTTGTTATTTTATATATGGTAGGAACTGTGATATACTTTACAAAAAGTTTACAAATAATTAATATTTATTTTATATACATGGAGGTTAAAATGAAAAAAGTAATTACTTATGGGACTTTTGATTTATTACATTGGGGTCATATTAATTTACTAAAACGTGCAAAAGATTTAGGGGATTACCTAATCGTTGCTATCTCAACTGATGAATTTAATGCAATCAAAGATAAAAAAGCTTTTCATAACTATGAAAACAGGAAAATGATACTAGAAGCAATTCGATATGTTGATGAAGTTATTCCAGAGAATAATTGGGACCAAAAAATCCAAGACGTAATCAAAAATGATGTCGAGACATTCGTGATTGGTGATGATTGGGAAGGGAAATTTGACTTCCTAAAAGATTATTGTAATGTTGTATACTTACCAAGAACAGAAGGTATTTCAACTACTCAAATTAAAGAAGAATTATTAGTGGGGAATCATTAATTCTCTCATAAAGGTTCAGGGCATAGCCTCCTAATGATTGTTATTAGGAGGCTTAAACATTGAAGGTATCCCTTTTGTAAATCACATAAACTCATATTGGTATATATCGGGGATATTCTCTTCATCTTCATATTCTTCTCCTAAATCAAATTCTAGTTCTGATTCAATCAGTTCATCTTCGTTTAACGAATTTCTAATCACGATATCCCATAACGAATTAAGCAAAGCATTCACCTCTAGAGTATAGTTTTGCCAAACATTTATTTCTCTATAACTGAAAGATACCATTCGCTAATTAAGTGAGTATAAATAGAATATTAAAAGATTGTAAATGGAAAATCAGTGGCCTATGTCTTGATTTAAAAAGCGATAATGATTAATAGTTGAGGTGAAAATGCATGAATGAAGTAAGATCAATAGCAATTGACGGACCTGCAGGAGCCGGGAAGAGTACAGTTGCAAAGATGGTCGCTGACCAATTAGGTTTTTTGTATATTGACACAGGAGCCATGTACCGTGCATTAGCATACAAAGCATTAGAAACTGGTGTTAATTTAGATGACGGGAAACTGCTTAAAGGCCTTCTTGATAAAATAGATATACAACTTGTAAATGAAGATGAAGGAACAAAAGTATTAGTAAATGGAGAGGACGTTACTTTAGCCATTAGAACAGCTGAGGTTAATAAATATGTCTCGCGTGTTGCAAGCTATGCCGAAATACGATTAGAAATGGTGGACCGTCAACGCAAATTAGCAAAAATGGGTAACTCCATTTTAGATGGAAGAGACATTGGAACCTATGTATTACCCAATGCAGAGGTTAAAGTATTTTTAACAGCTTCGGTGGAAATTCGTGCTAAGCGCCGACATGCAGAACAAGTTCAAAAAGGGATCCCCTCTAATCTTGAACAATTACAAAAAGATATTGCAAAACGTGATGAACTCGATTCAAAAAGAGAGTTTGCACCTTTATTAAAAGCTAGTGATGCAATAGAGATTGACTCCTCTACATTAACAATTCCTGAAGTTGTCGAGGCTATTGTTAAACTTGCAATGAGTCATGTATTATCCAAATAAAGAAAAAATAAAAGCAGGATGATTTTATTTTTGAATCATTCTGCTTCTTTATAATATACAAAAATTGATTTTAATTCTTTGAACGTTAATTTGTCAATTGAAAGAGAATAAGATAATACTATAAGATATCAATGTGAAACGTAAAAAGAAAAGGTGAAATATGATTGATAAAAAATAAGAAGGATTACATATATTATCTAGAGGCAGATTTAGCGGCTAGAGGCTTAAAGAAGTGGAGATTAAATCTTAAATATAAATATCCTGAACTCTATTATCAACGCCTTCTCAGAAAAGTTGAATATTTACACACGTTAAAAAAACAACCGATTAATAAACTGCGTTTAAATATAGCGAAAAGAAAATTACAAAAAGTTGGGCTAAATATGGGTTTTTATATACATCCAAAAAATTTCGGTCCTGGACTTAAAATTTCTCATTATGGAAGCATTGTTGTAAATAAAAGGGTCCGAGTTGGAAAGAACTGTGTGATTCATTCAGCTGTCAATATTGGCCAACATAAACGTAAAGTACCTATAATCGGTGACAATGTATATATAGCTCCTGGAGCAAAAATTTATGGAGATGTAAAAATTGGGGATAATGTAATGATTGGTGCTAACGCTGTTGTGAATAAGGATGTTCCTGATAATGTGACAGTTGCAGGTGTACCAGCAAAAGTTATATCTAAGAATACGTCACTTAACAAAATCATGAAAGGTGCCGATATCGTCTTAGAGAGAGGGGGAAGGAAGTTTTAAGTGGAAAATGATTGAGTAGTTTTTATGTTGAACAATAGAAGACATAAAAAAGGCATGCTGATAGCTTCTCAACATGCCTTTTTCATTACAAGCTTCCGAGCAATGACGCTAATACAGCAATAGAAATACCAATTATCGATACTGATACTGTAAGGAACGCCTTTTTGATTTTCTTCTTTCTTTGGATCTCTTCAGGTGTATAAAACAATAGAATCTTCCCCCTCTAGATTACTATCATACAAGGCCATCGTTGGCAGCTGGCTGACATAGTGGTCTTCACCACTGAAGTCCCTCTAGCTTTGCGTCATCAGCTTTCACTGATTTTGCCTTTCTCATATGAATCTTTATTATTATCGGTTAAGCGAAGAGAAAAGTGAAGAACATTTTACAAAAAAATAAAAAGAAGTTGTTTCAATTTTATGAAACAACTTCCTATCTAATTACCGATCAATCTAAATCTAAATGCTCACGTAATTCCCCACGAACACGCTCTAATTCCTCATTCGGCACCTCTAAATAATAAATCCCGTTAATACGAGTTCCATTACCTGAGATCTCCATCTGATCAACAGTATGACGAGCATCACGATATTTTGACATGACCTTCCACATGCCATCTAAATCAAGGTCGGTACGGACTGATCTTCCTACTTCATCTAAAATACTGCCGACTCGAGTGACCGAACTAATTTGAGCACCCTCTTGAATTACCGCTTCAACAATTTCACGTTGACGGTCATTTCGTCCAAAATCACCACGTGGATCTTGTTTTCTCATTCTAGTATAAGCAAGTGCTTCATCTCCACTTAAAAAGATTTCTCCTTCAGGAAAATGATGGCCTTCAGAGGAAAATTCAAACGCATTAGTAACGGGTACACCACCAAGCGCATCAACCAAGCCTTTAAACCCTTCCATATTAATACTCACATAGTGATCAATTGGAATATCAAGAAAATTCTCCACTGTATCCATTGTCATACTAACCCCACCAAACGCATAAGCGTGGTTGATCTTATCAATGGTACCTCTACCAATAATTTCAGTACGAGTATCACGAGGAATACTTAACATCTTAACCGATTCATCCTGTGGGTTTACGGTCATAACAATAATCGTATCGGAACGTCCTTCATGATCATCGCCTCTAGAATCGACCCCAGCAATCAAGAACGCCAGTGGTTCTCGTTCATCAACATTCACTTCCCGAGTTGGAACGCGGTCAAGTGGTTCATGCATTTCTGTAACTGTATCTGTAACTGATTTATATAAGTAAAAGCCGTATGCTGCCACTGTTAGTAATACAACACCGAAAACAAGGCCAAGCGTAATGAGTAGCTTTTTTTTCATTAGTATATGCCTCTTTCTATTTAGAGTTAGATAATTACCAGAAATCTAGTATAGAATTCTTAGGTCATTATAGTAAAATTGTAGCTAACTAGCAACAAATAATTTCAACAAGATCTGACAATCTGTGATATAATCCACTTTGTTGTCAGTTACTTAATTTAGGAGGTTCTCGAATAGAATGGAAGAAACGATTAGCTTAAAGGATATATTCCTCACATTAAAAAGACGTTTGAAACTTGTTATTATTATTCCAATTATTGCTGTGTTAATAAGTGCTCTAGTTAGTTATTTCCTATTAACACCCATTTATCAAAGTGCAACGCAAATTCTAGTTAACCAGACACAACAAGACAATATATATACACAAAATGACATTAGAACCAATGTAGAACTAATTAATACGTATAGCGAAATCATCAAAAGTCCTATTATATTAGAAGAAGTTATAGAAGAAGCGAATTTATCAGAATCAGTCGGGGCATTAAACAACTCAGTCTCTGTTTCAAGCCAAAACAACTCACAAGTAGTCAGCATTTCTGTACAACACGAGAACCCAGCTACGGCAGCTACGATTGCCAATACGGTCGCATCTGTATTCCAACGCGATATCGTTTCAATTATGAATGTAGATAATGTTAGTATTCTCTCGCAAGCAGGAGTTCCAACATCTCCAGTAGCACCAAACCCTACATTAAATATCGCAATTGCATTTGTCGTCGGGTTAATGGCAGCTGTTGGTCTAGCATTTTTACTTGAATTCCTTGATACAACGATGAAAACGGAAAAAGACATTGAAGAAGTACTCGACATACCAATCTTAGGTGTGGTTGCGGCGATGGATGATGGCACTAATAGCAAGAAACGTGGAAGAGGTGACAAATAAATGTCTCGTAAAGGAAAACAATTTCAAGCAAAGCTGCAACGTAACTTAATTACTGACGGTGGGAAAAGTTCACCGATCTCTGAGCAGTATCGTACAATCCGAACGAACATTGAATACGCTTCTGTCGATCGCGAGGTTAAAACGATTCTTGTTACATCTGCTGGTCCTGGAGAAGGAAAGTCAACAACTGCAGCGAATTTAGCAATCGTGATGGCGCAAAACGGACAATCGACATTATTACTAGATGCCGATATGAGAAAACCGACAGTACATCATACATTTGGCATGCCGACTTTACAGGGCTTAACAAGCGTCCTAGCGAGGCAAATGAGCTTAGAAGAAACAATTCAACAATCAAAAATAAATAATTTAGCAATTTTACCATGTGGTCCGATTCCACCTAACCCAGCCGAATTATTAAATTCAAGAATGATGGGACTAATCCTTGAACGAGCACAAGAAATGTTTGATACGATTATCATAGATTCACCACCTGTAATGGCAGTGACTGACGCACAAATATTAGCTGGTAAATGTGACGGAACCGTTCTTGTTGTCTCAAGTGGAAAAACCGAACGTGAAGACGTGAAAAAAGCAAAAGATCAACTGGTAACAGCAAAAGCGAACATATTAGGCGCAGTGTTAAATAATAAAAAGATCGAATCAGGCAGCTACTATTACTATTACGCTACTAAGTAAAAAAATTAAGGGGGTTGCAAGATGATTGATATGCATTGCCATATACTTCCGGGTGTCGATGATGGTCCGAAAACTCTAGCAGAAAGTATAGAGCTTGCTAGACTGGCAGAATCAGAAGGAATTACAACGATTATTGCAACCCCTCACCACCAGCACCCGATGTTTGAAAATGACGGCTACTCTGTCTTAAGAAAAGTAGACGAACTTAACGTGGCATTAAAAGAAGCAGGTAGTACCATCACAGTGATCCCGTCACAGGAAGTTCGATTACACGGAGAAATCTTGCGACAAATCGAACTTGGCGATGTGCTCCCTATGACACCAGGAAGCTCTTATGTATTAGTAGAGTTCCCATCAAGCAGTATCCCACACTACACAACGAGATTATTTTATGAATTGCAGATGCAAGGCTACACACCGATTATCGCACATCCCGAACGAAATAAAGTGTTAACAGAGAAACCTGAAAAGCTTTATGAGCTAGTGAAAAACGGTGCATTAACGCAAGTAACGGCAGCGAGTGTCACAGGACACTTAGGGAAGAAAATAAAGAAGTTCACCGAACAAGTCATTGAAGCGAACTTGACTCATTTTGTCGCATCAGATGCTCACAACAATAATGAGCGACCGTTCAGGCTAGAAGAGGCGTACTCAAGTCTCGAGGGTACGTTTGGAATGGAAGCTGTGTACTACTTTAAAGAGAATGCTGAATTACTCATTAACAATGATCACGTACAAACACTCCCAGCAGAACAAATCACGAGAAAGAAACGTTTCTTTCTATTTTAAAAAGCCAATAATAGGCTTTTTTTTATAACTATTATCACAGCAACTATTTCTTTAGACCTGCGAAATATGTCGAATGGTCATACACGGTTTATGTTGAATCTTGTAAAAGAAACTAGTAGACTAGTTATTTGTAGAGAGTGCAACAATTGTCAAATATATTTGATATACAAGGCTTTCAAGGTTAATTACCAAGTTTTTGGTAGTCTTTTGTCGTTTGTATATGTGTTACACTGCTCTATGAGCATGTCGAAACTGTTGGGAATTAATTAAGACTTTGGTCTTAGTAAAAAGTAGGTAACTTTAATTATCTATATGAGGGCGTAAATTCATATTTTAAGGTAAGGACAACGAAAAAGTAATTGGGCAATGCCTCCTTGCCGTTATCGACGGAGGTACTCGGTCATGCTGTGGGTTGATAGTAACCTTAGACGTAGTTTCGTCACTGGTATGATGTGAGGAGGGGTTGGATGCCCTTTTTATATTTACTAAATGGATAGAACTCTAAGCTATGTGTCTTATGAAAAGAAGTATAGCTTAGAGTTTTTCTTTACTATGAGCATTTATTTTCTTTAATGGGGGTTTATACATTGAATAAAAAAGTACGAAAAGCGATCATCCCAGCTGCTGGTCTTGGAACGAGGTTTCTTCCGGCTACAAAGGCGATGCCAAAAGAAATGTTACCAATCGTTGATAAGCCAACAATCCAATACATCATTGAAGAAGCTGTTGAATCTGGAATTGAAGACATTATTATCGTAACAGGGAAAGGGAAGCGTGCGATTGAGGATCATTTCGACCATGCGTTTGAATTAGAGCAAAACTTAATTGAAAAAGAAAAGTTTGCTCTCTTAGATAAAGTACAAGCAGCATCAAAAGTCGATATTCACTACATTCGTCAAAAAGAACCAAAAGGACTTGGACATGCCGTTTGGTGTGCGCGTAAGTTTATCGGCGATGAGCCGTTTGCCGTATTACTTGGAGACGATATTGTGCAGTCAGAGACACCTTGTACAAAGCAATTAATTGATGTGTACAACGAAACAGGCTCTTCTGTTATTGGCGTTCAAACAGTAGCAGATGACCAAACCCACAGATACGGGATTGTTGACCCGATTTCTCAAGAAGGTCGTACGTATCAAGTAACCAATTTTGTTGAAAAACCAGCACAAGGCGAAGCTCCTTCTAACTTAGCAATTATGGGACGTTACTTATTAACTCCGGAGATTTTTACTTTGCTAGAAAATCAGGAAACAGGCGCTGGTGGCGAAATTCAATTAACAGATGCGATTCAACGCTTAAATGAATTACAGTCGGTATTTGCCTATGATTTTGAAGGGGAGCGCTTTGATGTTGGCGAGAAATTTGGCTTTGTGTTAACGACGTTAAAGTTCGCTTTGCAAGATGAAGAGTTAAACGGACCATTGCTTAAAGAAATGGAAGAACTGATCAAATCAAGTAAGCTAGTAAATAGTTAAAACAGACGAAGGGGATTGCCTCCCCTTCTACAAAGCACTCCTAAAAAGATAAACTATTATACAAACGATAATAGTTTATCTTTTCCTTGAATGCTTTTTTCATAGAAAGGGGAAAACCGAATGTCATATCGAAAACGGATAGCTGCTTTGATGACTGTTGATTCGTTGATTGTAATTACGGCCATATTTATTAGTAATTTTTTATTAATTCCATTAGCGAATCCATTTACGTTATTACTGCTTGTAAGTTCAGTCACACTGTTAATTTGCCACCACTTATTTGCAGCTAAATACAAGTTGTATAAAAAGGTTTGGCAATATGCTAGTATTTCGGAACTGAACGGAATCTTTAAAGCTGTAACACTATCGATTATCGTTACAGGGGTCGTTCAACTTGTCTTCTTCCAACAGATAACCTTACGTGCGCTAGCGATTACGTGGATGATGCACATCCTCTTTATCGGAGGTTCACGCTTCTTTTGGAGATTATATCGAGATTATTATATTCAACCGAAAAACAATAAAAGAAATACTTTAATTATTGGTGCAGGTGCAGCTGGAACCATGGTAGCACGACAGCTACAGCAAAGCCAGGAATCAGACTTACATCCAGTTGCGTTTATCGATGATGATGGATTAAAGCAGAACTTGGAAGTACTAGACTTGCCTGTTGTTGGAGGCGTACAAGAAATTGCGCCTACGGTAGAAAAATTAAAGGTTGAACATATCATTATAGCTATCCCTTCCCTAAGTAGAAAAGAATTAAACACGATTTTTGAAGAATGTTCAAAAACAAAAGCAAAAACACAAATTCTTCCCCGGATCGAGGATATTATGTCTGGGAAAGTATCAGTCAATCAGTTCCGTGATGTTCAAGTGGAAGACTTACTCGGACGTGAACCGGTTGAACTTGATGTTGCTGGGATTAAACAGTATATCAAAGGAAAGACAATCCTTGTTACCGGTGCTGGAGGGTCAATTGGTTCAGAAATTTGCCGCCAAGTAGCAGGCTTTGAACCACAAGAGCTTGTCTTACTTGGACACGGTGAGAATAGCATTTACTCAATTGAAATGGAGCTAAGAAGAAACGTACCAGACGTTAACATTTCAACAGAAATTGCCGATGTTCAAGATCGCGAGAAGATGTTCTCGATCATGTCTTCTAGAAAGCCACATGTCGTCTTCCATGCAGCAGCACATAAGCATGTTCCGTTAATGGAACGCAATCCTGAAGAGGCTGTAAAGAATAATGTCATTGGAACGAAAAATGTCGCAGAAGCAGCGTGTGAAGCTGGTGTGAATACATTCGTGATGGTTTCGACGGATAAAGCTGTTAACCCGACGAGTGTGATGGGGGCAACGAAACGGATTGCGGAGATGGTTGTGCAGCATATGGATATGATCAGCGATACACGCTTTGTCGCTGTCCGTTTTGGGAATGTACTTGGCAGCCGTGGTAGTGTGATTCCTTTGTTTAAAGAGCAGATTCAAAATGGTGGGCCTGTAACGGTCACACATCCTGATATGGTCCGTTACTTTATGACGATACCAGAAGCTTCAAGGCTCGTACTTCAAGCTGGAGCGCTCGCTGAAGGTGGCGAAGTGTTTGTGCTTGATATGGGTGAACCGGTGAAGATTGTTGACTTAGCTCGTAATCTTATTAAGCTGTCTGGTTATACCGAAGAAGAGATTCCGATTGTATTCTCTGGAATGAGACCTGGAGAGAAGATGTTTGAGGAATTGCTTGGTGAGGATGAAGTTCACAGTGAGCAGGTGTATCCGAAGATTTATCGTGGGAAGACGCCTGAGGTGAATATTAATGTGACGTATAACTTGGTGGAGAGGTTTGAAGGGTTGAGTAAGGATGAGTTAAGAGGAGAGTTGTTGGATATTGCGAATTTCCGGGTGAGGGAGTTGGCGGTGGTCGGGAGAGTTAAGTGAATTATTTGAAAATAGATGTACTCTCTTTAACACCAACACTCTACATTAAAAAATAGAAGAAGGAAAGGTTTGTGATTTCCTTCTTCTATTTTTATCTAGATCATGAGGATCAAAATAGGCATTTAAATACCATTGAAGTTTAGAGGGTTAGCATTTTATTGGAAAATTTCAATTCCAATTAAGTTCTAACAAACTAAATATTATCGGGGAGTGGGAACAGAGAGATGTATTTGAAAATAAAAAGGTTAATAGATATTATTCTTTCATTATTTGGTCTAATTATTTTGTCACCATTTTTTTTAATTCTAATCTTAGGTATTAAGGTAGATTCGAAAGGACCAGTGTTCTTTAAACAAAAACGTGTTGGAATTAACAAAACGCACTTTAATATATTGAAGTTTCGAACAATGAGAATTGATACTCCAAAGGATACTCCGACGCATCTCTTAGATAATCCGGATCAATATATTACGAAAATGGGTAAGTTTCTTAGAAAAACATCATTAGATGAACTGCCTCAGATTTGGAATATTTTTGTTGGACAGATGAGTATTATCGGTCCAAGACCAGCGTTATGGAATCAATACGATCTTATTGCAGAGCGTGATAAGTACGGTGCAAATGATGTCCCTCCTGGATTGACAGGTTGGGCTCAGATTAATGGTAGGGATGAGCTTCCCATTGAAGTAAAAGCTAAATTAGACGGCCATTATGTAAAAAAGATAGGTATATGTATGGATATTAAGTGCTTTTTTGGAACGATAGTGAGTGTTGTTAAAAGTGATGGTGTAGTTGAAGGTGGTACAGGATCGGCGTCTAAAAAAGAAGTTGCTAGCACTAAGGAGAAGGTTAATTAATGAAAAGAATTTTAATTACTGGAGTAAATAGCTATGTTGGTAATAGCTTTGAAAAATGGTTAGAAAACTACCCTGACTGTTATTCAATAGACTCAATTAGTTTACGAAGTGATAAGTGGAGGGAGAAGAGTTTCTCTGGTTATGAGACTGTTTTACATGTAGCAGGAATAGCACATGTCTCATCGGATCCAAAGATGGAAGGTTTATATTATAAAGTAAATCGTGACTTAACGATTGAAGTCGCTGAGAAGGCTAAAATCGACGGCATAAAACAGTTTATCTTTTTAAGTAGTATCATTGTATATGGTGATAGCAGCAACGATCAAAGAGTCATTAATAAGGATACAAAGCCTATACCAAGTAATTTTTATGGAAATAGTAAGTTGCAAGCAGAGGAAGGTATCAAACCTCTAGAAAATGATGAATTTAAAGTTGTAATTTTAAGACCACCAATGATATACGGGAAGGGATCTAAGGGTAATTATCAAAAACTTGCAAAAGTTGCTCAGAAACTTCCTATATTTCCTGACGTTGATAATCAACGTAGTATGCTTCATATAGATAATCTTTGTGAGTTTATTAGATTAATGATTGAGAATAAAGAAAGAGGACTGTTCTTTCCACAAAATAGTGAATATGTGAAGACTAGTGAAATGGTAAAACTCATAGCAGAGGTGCACGGTAAAAATATTAGACTGACAAAGGTGTTCAACCCACTATTGCGAGTGCTTGGCTGGAGAATTAGGCTAATTAATAAAGCATTTGGTAATTTGGTTTATGATCAAAGTATAAGTAATTATAAGAATAATTACAGGGTTAGAAATTTGCGTGAAACAGTTAGAATTTCCGAAAAAACTATGCTGGAAGGGAAATAAGATGAAAAAGTTACAGGAGAAACGAAAGAAGATATGTTTAATATCCTCTTCTGGAGGCCATTACGAACAATTAAAAATGTTGGCTCCATTAGCTAAGGATAACGATATTTTTTGGGTAACAGAAAGAGCAGATTATTCATCAAAAGCCGATTATTATTTGATTCAAACAGGTATGAAGGACAAACTATTCCCCTTAAAAATGTTAGCCAACACTTTTAAGACTTTATGGATTTGGTATAAAGAAAAACCTGATTATGTTATAACCACTGGAACTATGATTGTTTTACCAATGGCTTTTTTTGCAAAGGTTTTTCGAAAAAAACTTATATATATAGAAACTTATGCCAGAGTTTATGATGGAACAAGGGCTGGGAAATTGATGTATAAGTATGCTGATTTATTCATAATACAATGGGAGCCATTAAAAGAAGTGTATCCAAAGGCAGTTTATGGGGGGAGTTTATATTGATTTTCGTTTGTGTGGGATCAAGAGAATATCAATTTAATCGACTTTTTAAAAAGCTTGATGAATTAATTAGTAACGGATATATAACTGAAGAAGTATATGCTCAAATTGGACAATCTTCATATCTACCTAAACACTTTGAGTATACACGTTTTATGTCAGTTGATGATTTTAAATTATACCAACAAAATGCAAGTTTAGTAATCTCACATGGAGGTACAGGAGCTTTAATTGGAGCATTGAAGATGGAAAAGCAAGTAATAGCTGTACCTAGATTAGCTAGATTTGGCGAGCATATTGATGACCATCAAATCCAAGTGGCAAGCGTTCTAGAAAAAGAAGGGTATATACGGTGTGTATTAGATATGGGTGATTTGTATAACTGTATTCATGCTTCCAAAAGTGATCCTATAATAAAAAAATACAATAAGCCTTCGCAAACTCTTCATATTATTCAGCAATTTGTTGAAAATTTTTAGAGAGGAGAACAAATGTTAAATGAAAAGTATTTGTATTATTTCAAGTAAATACCCTAATAAATATGATCCAGCTGCATTAGTTTTTGTTCAACAATTTGTTTGGTCTTTAGCTGATATGGGAATAAAATGTACTGTTATATGCCCGATAGCTTCTAATATTAATGTTGTCCAAGGAGTAAAACTACCTTATGAAATTGAAGAGACTACAAAGAACGGATCAAAGGTAACTGTATACTTCCCTAGGTATATTGGTTTTGGGCAACAAGATTTAAAAGTAATGAATACCGCAAAGATAACCCTAGAAGGTTTTGCACAAGCTGTAAAAAAAGTAATTAAATCATTTAGAATGAAACCAGACATAGTATACGGACATTTTATTACTCCTGCTGGTATTACAGCCGCTAGAATAGGAAAGGAATTCAATATTCCATCTATTTTAGCATATGGAGAGAGTTCGCCATGGTCAATTAAAAATATAGGTTTAGAAAAAGTGACTAGAGAGTTAGAAACAATATCAGGTGTGGTTTCTGTTTCAAGCAAGAATAAAAACGATTTGGTAGACCTTGGTGTAGCTAATGAGGCTATAATTGAAGTATTCCCAAATGCTGTTAGAACTGAACATTATTATCAAAGAGATAAAAGGGAATCGCGAGAGAAATTGGGATTACCTATGGACAAATTTATAGTTGCATTTGTAGGTCACTATATCAAACGCAAAGGAATAGATAAAGTTATTAATGCTGTTAATCATTTAGATGGAGTTTATGGGATCTATGCTGGGAAAGGATCAATATCTCCAGTTGGTGCTAAGACAATGCATAGTGGCATAGTCGACCCAAATGATTTACCATGGTTTTATAGTGCTGCTGATGCCTTTGTGTTACCAACCCTGAATGAGGGTTGCTGTAATGCTATTATTGAGGCTATGGCATGTGGGTTACCCATTATATCGTCTGATAGAGAGTTTAATTATGATATTTTAAATAAAGATACGGCCATTTTGATTGATCCTTATAGCCAGGAAGAAGTTAATTCAAGTATTAAGTTGCTATCCAATAATGATTTATATAGGGAAGAGTTAAGCAAAAAATCTTTAATTAAATCCAAAGAATTTAATTATGAAAGAAGGGCTCAAAATATTGTAAAGTGGATAATGGCTCTTACAAAATAGTAATTTACGTTAAAAGTATATAAGATGTTTAGATGTATATAGGAGGTAAAAAGAAGTGCTTCTTAGTCCTCAAGAACAGGAAACACAATATAAATTTATATATTTGTTTTTTTTCCTTACGGTTTGTACAGTCTATGCTTACTCTACTAGTAGAAATTTATCTATTGGCATGCAACTAGTTTTTGTAAGTTTAATACTATTATATGCTGTAAAAACTAATAAATTTAGGTTAACAATACATTTTATTTGGATGGGGCTATTTATAACTTGGGGGCTATTTATCTCTTTATTTGCTTTTGATGTTCAAACCTCTTCAATAGATGTAATTAATCTAGGTTCAAAGTTAATGTTTTATACTGCTGTTATATCATTTATCAATGATGAAAAGAAATTTCATTTTGCATTAAAATGTATTGTGTTTGCTGGGGGTGTACTCACTTTAAGAGTCTTAATTTCTACTCCTTTTGACGTATGGGGTACGGAAAGGTTAGGTGGGAACTTAGACTTAAACCCAAATAGAATTGGGCTGGTATTGGCATATGCAAGCATCTCAGCTGCATATTTAGGGAAAGAGCTCAATAAAAAACAGTATTATATTTACATTATTCCTTTTATTATTATAGGCTTACTAACGGGTTCTAGAAAAGCGTTTTTGGTAATAGCAGGGGGGGTTTCGTTGGTATTCCTTCTCATGGCTAGTAAAATAAAGCATAAGATATTAACCGTCCCTATAATTCTCTTATTTATATGGATATTATATGAAGCTACTATGAATATTCCAATGCTTTATGATGTAATAGGAAAAAGACTTGAAGGTATGAACATATTAACTGGAAACCTTAATGCCTCTAGTCTTACAAGGTTATCGTTGATAGAAGAAGGATGGCTACTTTTTAAGCAAAGTCCTATTGTGGGTTATGGTTTTGAAAATTATAGGTTAATAAGTTCCTATGGTTCTTATGCACATAATAATTATATAGAGTTATTAGTTGCAACGGGTGCTGTTGGCTTTATTTTGTATTATAGTCTTCTGTTCGGTATATTAATATCTTCGGTTATAAGGAGAATAAAAGGGAATAAAAACTATAGTGTAATTATTGTGTTTATAACAATTATATTGTTTATGGATACCGCATTAGTTTCATACAAACATCTAATAACGCATGTAATAATAGCATTGTGTGTAAGTTATTATATCTATCTAAAGCGTGACGAAAGGTATTACAAAGGTAAACGTTATTATGATCAAGGTTAGAGGTGGTAAAAATAGTGGTTAAAAAAATGTTACGTGTTATTAGAAATCCATTTAGGTTAATACGTATCTTAGGTGATCGTAATTTATTAAATTGGATTCCAGATAAAATCTATTTAAAATTAGTTTACTTTGGTGAGTTAGGAAGAGGGTTGGATTTAGAAAATCCTAAGACATTTAATGAAAAAATACAGTGGCTAAAGCTTTATGATAGAAACCCAGAATATTGCATATTTGTTGATAAGTATGCTGTTAGGGCACATATAAGTAATACCATTGGGGATAAATACCTTATTCCACTTCTAGGTGTTTATAGTAGCGTTGAAGAAATAGATTGGGACAACCTTCCAAGTAGATTTATAATGAAATGCACTCATGGTTCGGGATCTAACATTATTTGCAAAGATAAAAGTAAGTTCGATATAAAAAATTCTAAAAACAAACTAAAAAAGTGGATGAATAAAAATTGGTTTTGGTTTGGAAGAGAATGGCCATATAAAGACCTTAAACCTAAGATTATTTGTGAACAATTCTTAATAGAAACAAATAAAAGTATAGGACTAACAGACTTTAAATTCTACTGTTTTAATGGGGAACCCAAATATTGTCAAGTGATAAGGGGAAGAGGTAGTCATGAAACCATTGACTTTTATGATACGGATTGGAATCATATGTCTTTTAATGGATTGAGACCCCTTCCTAAGTCAAGAGAGGCTCATTTAAAACCAGAAAAGTATGAGTTGATGTTACAGTTAGCCAAAAAACTTTCTGAAAATATACCTTTCGTTAGGGTGGACTTTTACCTCGTAAAAGGAAATATATTTTTTGGAGAATTAACCTTTTATCCTACAAGTGGTTTTGGTACATTTAAACCTGTTAAATTTAATAGGGTTATAGGAGACTTATTGAAATTACCTAATAAAAGTGTGAATTAATTCAATTAGAAGGGTTGATTAATATGGAAATAATTTTTGGTGGTGACGTAGTTCCGACAAATAAAAATATAGATCTGTTTTTTAAAGGCGATAAGATTAATTTATTGGGAGAAGAGTTAAGCGAATTTTGGAATAAGGCTGATCACCGTATTTTTAATTTAGAAGTGCCATTGGTAGATTGGGAAAGGCAAATTACTAAATGCGGCCCCAACTTAATAGCTTCAACTAAGACATCTAGAGGGATAAAAGCTCTTCAACCTAGTTTAATTACATTAGCAAATAATCATATTATGGATCAAGGAGAGCAAGGTCTTAAATCCACTAAAAAAGTATTGGAAGAAAAGAACATCCCTTTTATAGGTGTTGGAGATAATATTCATGAAGCGATTAAACCATATATACTTTATAATAATGGATTGAAAGTCGGGATATATGCTTGTGCCGAGAATGAATTTTCAATTGCTAGTAAAGACAAGGCTGGAGCTAATCCTTTTGATCCTTTAGAAAGTTTAGATCATATAAGGGAACTAAAGGAAAATTGTGATTATGTAATTGTTACTTACCACGGTGGAAAGGAACATTACCGTTACCCGTCACCATATCTACAAAAAGTCTGTAGGAAAATGATTGAAAAGGGTGCTGATTTAGTTCTATGTCAACATAGTCATTGTGTGGGTTGTTACGAAGATTATATAAGAGGGAAAATAGTCTATGGCCAAGGTAATTTTATATTTAATAAACACGATAATGACTATTGGAATAATAGTTTTTTGATTAAAGTTAGTCTTTCAAAAGATATAAATGTTGATTATATTCCTATTGTAAGAACTGAAAAGGGGACACGCTTTGCAAATCCTAAAGAATCAAAAACTATTCTAGAAGGCTTTTTAAAAAGGTCAGAGGAAATTTTGAATGATGGTTTTATTGAAGAGGAGTACAAAAAATTATCAAAAGATTACCTTGGGATATACCTTAGGAAACTATCAGGTTATGGAAAGTGGCTTTCTCGTATTGACCGAATTATATTAAAAAATAGACTAATTAAAAATAAATATAGTAAAGAACAATTAGCAGCTATACAAAACACGATTGAATGTGAAGCTCATAGAGAACTTATAATTAAAGGTTTGGATCTGGAATTAAATAAATCAAAGATATAATACATCATTATATAAAAAATTTTAACATGCATATTGTTGTGTCTTCTTTATCCAATATAACTAAAGTTAAAAATAATAAATTCTTGTGGGCCTTCCGTTTGAAAATATATTTGGTTATTTGAAATTAAATAGTACAGTTATATAGTAAATTTAAATAAATAAACATTTTGCCTTTGGAATTGGATGATTACCTTAGTTCTCCACAGGTGGAATGTTTTAAATTTTTAAAGTGGAAATATAATTCATGGATTCTATTTTCGAGGTATGAGAGGGGCATATGTATTTATGCTTAAAAAACTAGTCAGTATTATAAAAATTTTTATTTTGAAATTTAAATATCAAAAGTTGTTAAAAATTAAAGGTTTGAAACATGTAATTAACTATGATACTAAGATAAAAGTACAAAGTCAAGGTAGTTGCTATCTAGAGGGTGTTCGTACTCAATCTAACGTACATTTAGTTTGTGTAAATGGTAATTTGGAAATAGGAAAACATGTTAGTTTTAATAGAAATTGTATTGTTATTTGTAGACAAAAGATTTCAATTGGTAACAATTGTTCTTTTGGTCCGAATGTGTGTATATATGATCATGATCATATCTTCAATAATAAAGGATTTGAAGCCAATAAGTACAAATGCTCTGATATTACTATTGAAGAAGGTTGTTGGATAGGAGCTGGTGTAATAATTTTAAGGGGTACACATATTGGGAAAAACTCTGTTATAGGTGCAGGTACCGTTGTAAAAGGTGAAATTCCTTCTAATTCTCTTGTAACAGCGAATAATACAAATAATATAGTCCCTATTAAATAATTACTTATTTATCCATTCAAGGTTCTGTTATTATGTGAGGAGATTTTATTATGAAGATACTATTTAAGATAGCAGGTTTTGGGGGAGGAGCTCCATTATCTATTCTCCAATACGCGAATATTTTCTTAGGGACTGGAAATGTAGTAAGGGTTGATGGTTCTAAAAATAACGAAGCTATAGAACTGAAGTTTAAAGAAGCTGGTATCCCTATAAAATATTCATCAAATTTGGAAAAGTTGTTTGCCAAAAAAAACCTTTTTCAATTAGTTAAATCAGTCTTTAAATTTTATGACGATGTTGTTTTAGAAGAAGTAGATACAATAGTATCAGTTAGCCCAATTAATATTTTTTTCTGCTCATATATTAGTAAGGTCTTAGGTATTAATCACCTTATTGTAGTAGCTGGAGGAGATATGTCTAATAAAATAAATACTATAAAGTATTGGTCAGCAAATAAGGTTATTTGCTTTAGTAGTGAAAATATAGATTCTGTGTTATCTGGAGGTTACCCTGGCAGTGAAATTTCCATTATCTCAAACAGAATTTCCTGCGTTGAGGATACAAAATGGAAAATGCACTATTCTGAAGTTGAAAGTAAAGTACCACTTAATCTATTAATTGTCTCAAGGTTAGACTCTAACAAAGTCAAATCTGTTAAAGCTACCATGGAGTTAACAAAATGGTTACATTTAAATAATCAAAATGTTGTTTTAAGAATTGCTGGAGACGGTAGCCATTTTGGTAGTATAAAATCAATTGCACATGAAATAAACAGAGAAGTTGAAAAAGAACTTATTATCGTTTTGGGTCACGTGAATAATTTAAATAATGAATTCTATCGGGCGCATTTTGTCTTTGGGAAAGGAAGAAGTGTTGTTGAACCTATAATGGTTAATAGGATAGGGTTTGTAGTCGGTGAAGATGGAAACTTTTCAATTTGTAATGATGAAAATATTGAAAACCTCTATCATTATAATTTTAGTGGTAGAAATATTTCTCACATTACTTCAAAGGAAGATATATTGACTATTATTAAAAAAGTTAGGGAGAAAAATATTAATTTTGATGATTATTATAGTACTTTTGAAAAAGTTAGGTATAGATACCACACGGACTATTTAAAAGATAAACTTTATCCGATGTTTGAAGAAGACTATATGAGAAGTAACAATAAGAAAAAGGAAAGCAAAAAAAGAATTAAACATAAAATAATATTATTATCTGCAACAATAAATTACTTCAGGTTAGCATTAATAAGTAAATTTCAAAAAACTAAATAATAATAAATTTCTTTGATTCTAATTATTTTCCTTAGAGATCCAGCTATATAAATTTAGGTTTATTAAAATACTTGATAATATTAAATTAAAAACTAGAAGGAGTTATATAATGTCATTAATTTTAGATAGAACCCAAGTCAAAAAAGAGTATGTGATTAAGGGTGGAAATAAGTTATTTGGAGAAGTGAAGTTATCAGGTGCTAAGAATGCAGCTTTACCGATGATAGCAGCAGCATGTCTAGGAGAAGACTTTACTGTACTTAAAAATGTTCCGACAACTTTACGTGATGTAAATATTTTAATTGGTATTTTACAAGAGTTAGGCGCAACTATTGAGATAGATGGTACAACTGTCTCTTGTAAGCGAGGAAGTTTTCCAAATCAAAAAGTTGCACCACAAAGAGCAAGTGAAATTAGATACTCATTATTACTATTGGGTCTCGCCGCAGCATTTGGTGAAGAGTTAGAGTTGCCACTACCAGGTGGATGCAAAATTGGTGATAGGAAATATGATCTTCATATTCTAGGGATGGAGAAACTTGGTGCACACGTAAAAGAAAATGAGCGCGGTTTACATTTAGTTTCACATAAATTAATAGGTAATAATATTGAATTCTACCTCCCGACGACATCAGGTACAGAAAATGTTATGATTGCTTCAGTATTGGCTGTAGGAAACACAACTTTATTAAATGCCAATACTCGTCCAGAAGTTATTCAATTAGCAGACTTACTTAACGCAATGGGAGCAAAAGTTTCTTGTAGTAATCGAGTAGTTTCTGTAGAGGGGCAAACTAGAATTCGTGGGGGTGTTGAAGTTTCCGTAATGCCAGGGTGGGACGAGGCTGTGACATATGCAGTTGCTGCTGGAGTCACTGGTGGAGAAATATGCATCCCTAATTTTAATACAACATTTATTAAAGAAGACGTTCGCTATCTAAACCTTGCGGGTGTACAAGTATTTGAATGGGGTTCTTCAATTTATGTATCTGGTAAAGGTGAAAAGAAGACATTTGATTTATTTACAGCACCTTACCCTGGAATTAACTCTGATATGCAGCCTATATTTGCTACGTTAGCTCTTGCTGCAAAAGGTACAAGTACAATTGCTGACTTACGCTTTACAGATCGCTTCCAGTATGTAGAGGAATTAAAGAAGTTTGATGCCGATATTACTGCCTTTGGAAATACAGCAATAATTAAGGGTGGGAAACCTTTAAAAGGGACTAACGTAAGGGCAACAGATTTACGTGGAGGTGCAGCTTGTATTTTAGTGGGGTTATTTACTGAAGGTGAGACTGTTATTACTAACATTGCACAGATAAGTCGAGGTTATGAAAATATTCATCAAAAATTATCTAGTTTAGGTGCGGATATCGATGTTAGGTGACTTATCATGCAAGGTGTTTCTCGATACTCATTTGGCTCCATATACCTCATGGAAAGTTGGTGGGAAGTGTAGAGCTATTGTTTTTCCCGAAACTATTGAAGAAATTAAGTCCATTATCAAATATTGTAAAGTAAAACAATTACCCTATTTTGCTATGGGTAATGGTTCAAATATATTAAAGAGTGATGATTATTATGATGGAGTTATAATTAATATCTCAAAGACATTAAATTTTATTACTATTGAAAAAGACAAAATAGTAGTTGGGAGTGGGTGTATGCTTCCAAAACTTGCATTTCATTTAGCTAGAAATGGAATAGGTAACTTTGATTTTTATGCTGGAATACCTGGTACTGTTGGTGGTGCAGTTATTATGAATGCTGGTTCAGCAGGGAAAGAAACTAAAGATGTATTGCTATCTGTTACTTATCTAGATGAAGAAGGTGACATACAACACGAAATCGTTGATAGTATTGGGTTTGATTTTAGATTGAGTAAATTTCAGAGAAGAAATGTTGTTATTTTATCAGCTGAATTTAAAAAAGAATTGGTGGATAAAGAACAAGCTTTAGCCTTGACAAAGGAAATAACGGATCGTAGACGAAAGAAATTTCCTCTTAATGTTCCAACTGCAGGTAGCACATTTAAAAGTCCACTAGGAGGACCTTATCCAGGAAAGGTAATTGAACTGCTAGGGCTAAAAGGTACAGTAATTGGTGGAGCAAAAATAAGTCTAATTCATGGCAATTGGATCGAGAATGTTGGAAATGCTAGTTCGGGAGATATAGAAGGATTAATTTCATTTATCCAAAAGGAAGTAAAGGATAAGGCTAACATTACTTTAGAATTAGAAGTAATTAAGGTATAGAAACATTTGTGCAAATGGGTGATTGTAATCTCATATATTATTTTTCAGTGATCCTCCTTTTAGGGGGATTTATTTATTTTGCTGGTTATTTAATTGTGAGATTCAATCCACTTAAACTATAGTAATTATATAAAGATTAAAAATGAGTACGCAAAGTTAGTAGAGGGGAAGGGTATGATTGAAAAATAAAAAAAGAAGCTTTGCTTTTAATATAGTTACCTCATTTATTACTAAGTTTGTGGTTTTATTTGGGGGATTTATTGCCTCAATTTTACTGGCTAGAATACTAGGACCAGAGGGAAAAGGTATTATTGTCTCACTTTTAGTGGTCCCTACGTTAGTAGCAACCTTGGCCCAATTAGGGGTGAAAAGATCAATTGGCTATTTTATCGGCCAGTCACTGTATAAAAGGGATGAAATTCTTTCCTCTGCGTTTATTTTGTGGTTAGTTACAAGTGCAATTTCAACATTTATTGTTGGATTTTACTTTTTTGGATTACTATCTTCAGATTATCATTGGTTACTATTGTTAATAATATTAATAACGGTACCATTAAGACTTATATATAACTATGCGAGTGGAGTTCTTGAAGGACAAGAGAAAATAGGAAAAATTAATATTAATCAACTGCTTAAAATTTTAATAAGAATTTTAGGTATCATTTTATTTATATGGTTACTAGATTTAGATGTTTTAGGTGCTGCATTTGTTGAATTAATAATTTATATGACTGTTTGTGTTTATATTATATATATAATAATTAAGAATAATCCTATCAAACTTAGATATATTGCTCCAATACCACAGAAATTAGCTAGTTATGGAATGCGTTATGCTTTTGCATTTTTCGTATTGACACTTAATTATAAAATTGATTTAGTAATGTTGGAACGAATGGTGGCTGCTAGTGATGTTGGGATTTATGCAACTGGAGTAAATTTAGCTGAATTAATATGGCAGGTACCTGCTGCAGTTACATTTGTACTATTTGCAAGGAGTGCAAATAGTAAAACGGTGGAAGAGGCGGTAAATCGTTCTACCCTCTTATTAAGAATTGTTTTGCCTATTTTATTAGGTGTGTGTGTTGTACTTTTTTTAATAGCTGAAGTTTTTATTACCTTATTATATGGAGAAGCTTTTAGTGATGCATCTAAGATACTAAGAATATTATTACCTGGTGTATGGATTATTGTAATTTCGAAAATATTACATTCAGATTTACAAGGTCGTGGACAACCCTTATTTGCAGTGTGGGCGTTTTTGGCTCCCGTAATTATAAATATTATGCTAAATATTTATTGGGTTCCGTTATATGGTATTGAAGGGTCAGCATGGGCTTCAACAATTAGTTATACAATTGGTGCTATTACACTAGGTATTATCTATTCACGAGTCCATAAAATTCCCCTTTCACAACTAATCTTATTAAGAAAAAAAGATATAGAATTGTTGAAAAGTAAAATAGTTTTATTAATGCGAAAGAAGCTATAATGAAATTGAACCTATATTAAATGTTAACATTCCAAGGAGCATCTAGATTTTTTAGATAGCAAAAAGGAGAATGGTTGTATTGAAAATAATTAAACTGTTAAGATCCACCCTTAAAAACAAAATAAAAAAACGGAAATTATATAAATTTTCATACGGTTTTCTAACAATACTAAGATCTAAATCTATAAATTCGGTTTGGCAAAATGTTGTTATTTTATTTTTAATGGCATCGGATAAAAGGCTACTTAGACATCTAGATAGGGTTGTAAAAAAACAAAAACTCAGAAGTCAAGAGAACCAAAAAACTTTAACTTCTATAGCTAGAATATATAAAAATGAGCCTCATAATTTAAAAGAAGAGATTTATTCCAAGATCTTAGAAGGTCTCAATATTGAAGAGGTACCTCAATTCATTACAAGGCAATGTAATGACAATTCTATTTCCTTGCAGCAGTTTGGCTCATTTAGAGTAAGTCTTAATTCACGGTCGAGAAAGCGCCAAATGTTTAATCACTTGCCTGAGTGGATACTTGAAGATAAGGAAAAAGGGTATTTTTTCGTTGATAAACTTGGTGTTAGAAGACCTTGGTATTCCAAAAGAAGTGTAAGCTATTCTGAATTACCATATGAAGAAGGTATTGTAATTAAACCAGCGAACGCAAGTGGTTCAAGGGGAGTGTATATAGTTCATAATGAAAATCAGATATATGATATTAAAAGAAGTACTACTTTAAATGGAAGAGAGGAACTCTATAAGAATATAAAAGCTGACTTGGAGAATAATAAAGTAAAACAAGATCAATGGCTCTACGAAGAAATTATTTATGAAGATAAAATTAGTAAGCTTTCGGGTCGGGATTTTAAATTTTATTGTTTTTATGGAAAAATAGCTCTAATACTCGAAATAGTTAGGTATCCTGAGGTAAAACATTGCATGTGGGATGCAAATGGTCAAAAAATGAATACTGGTTTATACAAGGAGAGTCTTTTTGAGGGATCTGGAATTTCAAAGGAACAAATAAATGAGGTTTCGAAAATTAGTTTAGAAATACCTGCCCCATTTATAAGAATTGATTTTATACAGTCATCTAATGGATTAGTTTTTGGTGAATTTACACCCAGACCAGGAACTTACGATGCTCATAATAATGAATCAGATAGATGGCTAGGGCAACTTTTTTTAGAAGCGGAAGAGCGTTTATATATGGATTTACTTAATGGGAAAAAATTCGAAAAGTACAATGAATTTTTATCAGGGATCAATGTCGAAAAATAAAGGGTTTTAAAACTTACTAATTAAGTTTATAGTTTGTTAGATAAGAAGGTTAAATATTTGATTTTTAGAATTTGTTAATAATCATCTGAATAGAGTGTAAAATGCACTGACCTTTTTAAGTTAACTTGTAAATTCTAAAAATTAATAACTAGATTAGTAAGTTGTTTTCCTAAATCTACTACTTCACTTTATAGCTTAGATAGGGTGAATTTTTTTATATTTAAATAACTCTTCCTTTAATATCACAGTAAGAAAAAGATGTTACAATAGATAAGTATTTCTATGTAATGAGTAATGTGTGTATATCATTATTTAAGATTTATTTATAGAATAATTGAATTGAGAGAATGTTATTAGAAGAGTATTTATATATATTAATTAAAATCGTATCCAAAACAAATATTCTATAAGGAAGAGGGCCTGCTCCTAATACGCAATAGTAGTTCATCTACACATTCTATGGAGTCGGATTAATTTTTTTTAATAAAGTATAGAAGGAGTGATAAAAATGAAAGTTTTCATAACTGGTGCAGCTGGCTTTGTCGGTATGCATCTTTCAAAAAAGTTATTAGAATTAGGATATAACGTTTTCGGGTATGACAACTTGAATGAGTACTATGATGTTAAATTGAAATATGATCGGTTAACAATATTGAATAAGTTTGACTCTTTTGTATTTTATGAAGGAGATCTGGCTAATCATGATATGCTAAATAAATGTTTTAATAATGAACAGATTGATGTTGTAATTAACTTAGCAGCGCAAGCCGGAGTGCGATACAGCCTAGAAAACCCTCATGCTTATATTGACTCAAATATATTAGGCTTCACTAATATATTAGAGGCTTGTCGTCACAATGACATTAAACATTTAATTTATGCATCTTCAAGCTCTGTATACGGAGCCAATGTGAAGATGCCTTTTTCAACTTCAGATGAAGTAAATCATCCAGTAAGTTTATATGCTGCTACAAAAAAGTCAAATGAGTTAATGGCTCATACGTATAGTCATTTATATGGTATTCCTACAACTGGGCTTCGTTTCTTTACCGTTTATGGTCCGATGGGAAGACCTGATATGGCATATTTCTCTTTTACTAAAAACATTGTTGAAGGAAATACGATTAAAGTTTTCAATGAAGGAAACATGCAGCGTGATTTTACCTATATTGACGACATTGTTGAGGGAATTGTACGTTTAATTGATCAACCACCTGTACAAAATGAAAATTGGGATCGTGAAAATCCAGACCCAAGCTCAAGCTATGCACCATATAAAGTTTATAATATTGGTAACAACCAACCTGTTAAATTAATGGACTTTATCTCTACATTGGAAAAACATTTAGGTATTGAAGCAAAGAAAGAATTTTTGCCAATGCAGCCAGGAGATGTGCAGGCGACGTTTGCAGATATTGAAGCATTAAACCGAGCAACAGGCTTTAAACCTACTACTTCAATTGATGAAGGACTAAAAAAGTTTGTTGAGTGGTACAAAGATTATTATAATGTAGGTAATTGAAGCTAATCCCCTCTTGGTGAAAGAGGGGTTATTTTTTTTATAAAGAGGTAACAAAAGTACCTTAAGTAAGGGAGTATATAAAGATGAAGATTGCTATTGCAGGGACGGGCTACGTAGGCTTATCTAACGCCGTACTATTAGCTCAACATAATGAAGTTATTGCTCTTGATATTATTCAAGAAAAAGTAGATATGATCAATAATAAAAGATCGCCGATAGTAGATAAAGAAATTGAAGAGTTCTTAGCAACAAAAGAGCTGAATTTAACTGCAACTACTGACCCTACTGAAGCGTTTAAAGAAGCCGAGTTTGTTGTCATTGCGACACCAACAGACTATGATCCTGAAACAAATTATTTTAATACAAGCTCAGTAGAAAAGGTAATTGATAATGTGCTGTCAATTAACCCAGATGCAGTAATGATTATTAAATCTACAATCCCAGTAGGATATACAAAAGAAATAAAAGAAAAATTCCAAACGGAGAATATCATGTTCTCTCCTGAGTTCCTTCGAGAAGGAAAAGCTTTATATGACAATTTATATCCTTCGAGAATTATCGTTGGTGAGAAATCTGAACGAGCAGAGAAGTTTGCAGCGTTATTAGCTGAAGGAGCGATCAAAGAGGATGTTCCTGTACTGTTTACAGATTCAACAGAAGCAGAAGCGGTAAAGCTCTTTTCTAACACATACTTAGCCATGCGTGTGGCGTATTTTAATGAGCTAGATTCTTATGCCGAAGTTCATGGACTGAATACAAAGCAAATTATTGAAGGAGTTGGATTAGACCCTCGTATTGGTGGTCATTACAACAACCCATCATTCGGATACGGTGGCTACTGCCTACCAAAGGATACAAAGCAATTAAGAGCTAACTTTGAAGGTGTCCCTAATAATATTATTGGTGCAATAGTAGATGCAAACGATACTAGAAAAGAGGTTATTGCATCTAGAATTATCGATCAGAAACCAAAAATGGTAGGAATCTATCGACTAACAATGAAAACAGATTCTGATAACTTTAGAGCATCTGCTATACAAGGGATTATGCAACGTATTAAAGATGAAGGTATTGAAGTTGTTATTTATGAACCAGTGTTACAAGAGGACCAGTTTGATGGTTTTACAGTAATTAAAGATTTAGATGAATTCAAGCGTGTATCTGATATTATTGTTTCAAACAGACTTGAACCTACTTTAGTTGATGTAGAAGACAAAGTTTATACTCGGGATTTGTTTAATAGGGATTGATGTTTAGGGTATTTTCATGGACAGCTGTTATTCTTTGGGCATCGTTAATCTTCTATCTATCTCATCAACCAGCAGAAGCATCTAGAGAATTAAGTGGTGGCGTAACTGAAGTGATAGCTCAAGCAGTAGAAAAAGTTGCCCCTAATATGGAATTTGATATTCGAGACTTCCACGGTGAGGTCAGAAAGAACGCTCACTTTTTTATTTATCTAATTCTTGGTTTTTTGGTGATTAATGCTTTAAGGTCAAGTAGCTATCGAAGCATAGGCTTGGCACTACTGATCTGTATACTCTACGCCATATCTGATGAAGTCCATCAGCAGTTTATTCCAGGGAGATCTGGTGAAGTAAGAGATGTCATCATTGATACTGCTGGTGCGAGTATTGGGATTGGAGTGTATTTGTTGTTTAGTAGGGTAGTGAAAAAGAGACGGAGAGCTGATATCTACAGTATGAGAGATGAAAAAGTAAGTTGAGTTTTGGGAGCGTGGGAAGGAGCGCGGGGACGGTTCTCGCGCTTTCAAAAATAAACTATACCTCTTATTATACCTATACATGTAATTGTATTTAATGGTAACGCTTGGTTGGCTTTTTAAGCGTGGTTTGAAAAATTCTGTAGAATATTGTAATAGTACAATTTACTCACTGAATACCCATTAATAAAAATGAAATGGGTGGTTCAACATGAGCAAGCAGCCAAAGAAGATAAAACTTTCCCAGATAAGGTTGGAAACAAGTTATCGAAAAAGTGAGAAGGATTTAAGTTTAGAATTAAACATTAATAGACAAGGACTAAAAGTGCCGTTAATTGTTGAGGAAGAAGGTAAAAATCAATATGTGTTAGTGGATGGGTACCGTCGCTTTTATGCCCTTGAATTTTTAGAAATAGAAGATGCCGAATGTAATGTAGAAAAGCAATCATCAGAAGAGGAAAGAATAGTTAAAAGGTTAGGGATAGAGTTACACACTAAGAAGAGAACTGCATACCAGCTGGAAAGAATGATTAACCGACTATTAGAAAATGAAAATTACGATGCCAGATTAATTGCGAGCCTTTGTGATGTCACTGTTGAGACTATAAACAAATATATACGTGGCTCCGAAGTTAATCCGGAATGGATAAGAAGAGGAGAGCAAACTGGTGCTGGTAGGCATGCATTCACTGATATTCATAAATTAAATATAAGTGAAGAAACAAAAAATTACATTGCTGATAAATATATAGATCGACAAATCAATAAGTCCACTGTTGATATCATAAGAAAAGCTACCAATGAAAATGCTTTTAAGGATATACCGGAGGAAAATACAAAAGAATGTATTGACCAGATAATCGAGCAGCACACTAAAAACTATGAAACTGTGGAAGAGATTGTCAGTGAAAGTAGTTTGCAAGCTGGATACACTAAAAGTAATCATACATTCATGCATAATGTAACATTGGTCTTAATAAAGAAAATAGAGAGAATATTTCGCAACCGATATTACGCGGATTATCTATCAGAAAAGGAAAAAGGTAAACTGACTAAATCACTCAGGAACTTAATATTAATATTGAACCCTCCACTAAAATGGTCGGATTTTCCTAAGGATGAACAGGCTCGTGAAAATCTAGAAGATGAAGACGGTGAAAGCTTGGAACATTAATAAAGTCTCAAAGCTTCATACGTTAAAATAATAGGTTTATATTATAGAAGAAACTCGTATCAGCTAGCTCATTACTTAAATAGGTGGTGGGCTATTTTGGTTGCTCAAAAACAAGGAGCTCACAATATATAGATCCTTATTTTTTATCCATTTCCTATATTAAAATTTTTATCTATCCGTCTCCACGGCGGTTCTTGAGACGGTGCGAATGCTAAAAGCACTGAAGCCTCCGGTAGAGGTTGTGTTTCAAAAAGAGGACATACGGACCTTAGATGCAGATGGTGAAGTAATGCTGACGGTATATAGTGGATTGGCCCAAGAAGAAAGCAGAAGCCTTGCAGAGTTAGTATCTTGGGGAAAGTGCCGATTAGCAGAACGAGGACAATTTAAAACCAAGTATGCTCGATATGGCTATGATTACGATGAAGAGGGGAACCTGGTAATCAATCATGAACAAGCAGAAGTAATACGCAGGATTTATCGTGAGCTTTTGGCAGGTAAAACAACAAATCAAATAGCAAATGAATTAACCGAAGACGGCATTGAAACCGCCAGAGGCAAAAAGAAGTGGCATAGTACTTCCATGGATAGCATGATTACCAACCCGATTTACTGCGGATACTTTGTTTACCAAAGATATTATGTCAAGGATACGATAACAGGGAAAATGACTGAAAACAGGGGTGAACTTCCTCAATACACAATAAAAGACGATCATCCAGCCATTGTGAGTCGAGAAGATTGGGATGCAGCTCAATTGATTATGAATAATCGAAGTGAAAATAGAAAAGGAAGTAAAAAAAGGCGTCACGATCGCAAAGAGTTTTTTAACATATTTCATTGCTCCGAATGTGGAGCACCAGTCATTCACGTAAGGAGTTCAAAAGGTGGGGTTCATTACTGGCGATGTAGAACGGCAGAGAAAAAGTATCTAGAAGAAACGTGTGAAGTGCGAGGGTTTAGAGAAGTATCCATTGAACATACTTTTATGGCCCTCTTGCAGGAAATGAAAAAGGACGATGGTTTCAGGGATAATATCGGGCAAGCACTCAAAGGACTTATTCCAAACGATAGTGAACGCAAGCAGATAGAACGAGTTAAGGAAGACATGCAGCAGCTTTACTATAAACTCTACGATACCGTAGAGGAAGGTGAACAGCAGGGTGGCGATCCTACCCAAATAAAAGAGATAACAGATCAGATCGTTTTGCTGCAAAATCAAATTTACGACTTTGAAGATAGAGAACAAAACTGTCTTAAAGCGGAAAAGGACCTGGAATGGTTTCTAGAAGAATTAGAAGGGATCCAGGAATTCAAGCCAGATAAGGAACGGATTGAATTCCGACCAGATATTTTCAGCAGGGTTATTGAAAAGGGAGTCATTCATCCAGACGGAAGAATTGTCTACGATTTAAAGTTTGGGATGCAGCTCACCGCTTTCGGAAATAACATGATGGCATGGCGGTTGAAGATGAAGCGTAAGGCTCGGAAGAAGAAAAAGTGATTAGGGAGCTGGGGGATTTGGTCACACGGTTTTCAGATGGAACAATTTGTGATTATTGTGGTAATTTAGTTCTCACTAAAATTGGGTTAGAGTATGTGAAAGACGGTCATATATTTTGTTGTAAAGAGTGTGCTGATGATTTCAAAAAGAAGTACTTTAATAATAAATAGCAGTATTAAAATAAAAAACCCACCGAGTTAGCGTACGGAGTTTACCGTATAGCAGCTTGGTGGGTTACACTGTTTTATTTAATATAAAGACTATTTCACTTCGATATATTATACCTATAAATATTTCATTTAGAAGGATTTGAATTCCTATATGTTATATTATGGATAGAAGTAATATATTGTGGTGGTGGTCTAAAGTGTCTGAAGCTGATTATTATATGAATCTACCGTTCGACTTATCTGGCTCAAGGTCCAAAAATAGATTCCGTAATGAAATACTCTGGGGATTAAAAAGAATGCTTGAGCTATACAAAGAAGATAATGAATTCACAATTGTATTTGATTACGTATGTGATGTGGAAGTCCATAAAGAAGATGGAATGGAATTTTACCAAGTTAAGACTCAAAATAATGATGGAGCATATACGGTAGATAAGCTAATTAATAAAAATAAAACAGGCGATTCAGTATTTGGGAAGTTATACAAGCTGAAATTTAACATTAAAGGTGAAGAACGTGACGAAATAAAAGTGTCTTTAGTGTCGAATGCAGCTTTTAATGATGGAAAAAGAACACACAATAATGTTGAGATAGTAGACTTTAATAATGTTGATACTGCTGCCCAGTCAAAAATCAAAAAATCTGTAAAGGAAGAGTTAAATTTAAAAGAAGATATAAAGTTGAAAAATGCTAGCTTTATAAAAACAGGTATGGATCTTATTGATCCGCATACTACATTAGTAGGGGAAACGGCATTATTTTTTGAGGAGACTTTTAATTGCGAACCAATAAAAATTAATTCACTTTACAGGATGTTATCAAGTGAGGTAACTAACAAAGCATCTTTTGAATTAAAGCTTCCCTCATATGATGAAGTTTTGGAGAAAAAAGGGGTAACTAGAGCCTTTCTCAAAGGTGTTTTAAGTAAATACATTGTATACACTGATACAGCAACAGAAAAGGTAAAAGACTTTATTAATAAGAATTATGAAGCCGATTTTAGAAGCAGACTTAAATTAAATCAAGCGCTGACACAAGTGGTAGCAAACTTACGCGAAAGCAGACAATTGCAGAAGATGGAAAAAGAGATTGTTGATTATATTAAAGAAAACCTAGAATCTCTTCCTCAGTCTGATATGGAAATAATTGAAGAAGTAAGTAAAGTTGTACATGGCCAAAAACCAATTGAAATGAGCAATGAAGAGGTCCAAGTGTTGGTGTTATTGGTACTCAAGAGGTTTGAGGAGGGCTACGTTGGTTATGAATAAATTAATTGTAAAAAAATTATATATTTTTGAGTTAAGCAATAAACTAGGAAAAAGAGTGGATTTTGAAGAAGGTATTAATATTATCACTTCTGATAAAGAAAAAGGAAATGATGTGGGGAAGTCTATTATACTAAAAAGCATATATCATACATTAGGTGCTGACAGTATATTTGACGATAAATGGATATCTAAATCTAAGATATATCTTCTCCATATAGAAGTGAATTCATCCGAATACTATATTTATAGAAATGAAAAAATGTTTAAAGTTTACTCAGGGGATTTCAAGAAAAAATTTAGCACAATAAATAGAAAAGAATTATCAGACTACTTTGAAGATTTATACAAGTTTTCTGTAAAGCTGCCGAACAGAAATGATGAAGAGTTAGAATTAACCCCTCCAGTATATAGCTACTTACTTAATTATGTTGACCAAGATCATATGAATGGTTCAAAATTTGATTCTTTTATGTCGCTTGGTCAGTATCCAAATTTTAAGGAAAATGTATTATACAACCATTTTGGAATTCTTACAGATGAATACTTTGAAGCGGCAAAAAAAATAGAAGAACTAAAAAGGGAAGAAAAATCGCTAGTAGAAGAGAAGTTAATTGTTGATAAAATGCTTAAGAAAATAAGGGCTTACTTAGAAGGTGTAGATGCACCTGGTGATGAAGAAACATTAAGGATAGAATTGAACAAAAGCAAAAAAGAATATACAGATATAGTTGTGAGTTTAAAAAAGGCAAAAAATAGACTAACAAAATTAAGAAATGAAAAAATTGAGTTGGAAAGCACAATTAAAGACCTTTTGGATTTTAAGAAAACTAGAGAAGTTGAGGTTCAAAAAGTAAATAAAAATGTTTGTCCCTCATGCTCACAACAGATAGAAAATATAGGTGTAAGAATTTCGGAAAACAGCCAATTAGAAGATTTGTACATTATAAAAGATGAACTTGATGAATTACTATTAGAAGTAAATAGAAAGCTAATGTTACATGAAGAAAAATATATGAATTTATTAAGTAAGTATGAGCAGTTTGAAAAGGATATTGGTTTTAACAACCATAATATAACTGATGTTTTTAAACACAGAGGATATCTAGAGACACAGGACAATTTGGTAAAAGAATATGGATCCCTAGAGGCTAATTTAAGTGCTAACAATGAAAGCAAGAAGGAAAAGGAAGCAATACTAAAGAAATACAAAAAGCTAAAAGATCAAGCAAATTCGTTATATGAACAATATATGACTGAATCAATTGATGAGTTTGGTTTAGAAGAGATAAATTCAAAAAGTGTTAAACATATCACAAATAATTTAAAAGCAAGAGGAAGTAATATTCCGATTACAACAATTATTTGGCATTTCAATTTATTAAAGATAAAAAATGAATTGAACGAAGACAGTATAAAATTCCCAATAATCCTTGATAGTCCAAATAATGTGGAATTGGATGATAACAAAGAAAAAGCATTATTTAACTATATTTTCACTAACCGAAATAAAGACACACAGCTTATCGTATCAACGTTAGGTTTTGATGCAAAGGATTATGAGGAAGTTGAAATTGATAAAGTTATAGAACTTAACAATAAAAAATACAACTTACTAAATAATAAAGAGTATGAAGAGAACAAGGGGATTTTGGAGTTTGTCTTTGACAATAAATAATTTTTCATGTAGATGAAATTGCCCCCTGATAAATGGAAGTATAATAATACAACCACCGAGTTTGCATATGAAAGTTCATATGGGTACTTGGTGGTTTTTTAATTTTGTTAGTGACAAGCGTATTACTTGAATTTATGATATGGTAAAATTATGTAAAACACTTGTCCTGTTTGGGAGGTAGAAATTATGTACCATGTATCCAATGATAAGACGGTTAAAGTAGGTGCTACCACTTTTTCGGAGCTGAATTACAAAGAAAGTGATATCGAAGAATTATTACGAAAAAATATTGATATGATATGCGATGAAGAGGAATCGATGCTTATTGTCGGTAAACAAGTTAGAAATGCCCAACATGGCATTAGTGATCTTACTGCTGTTGATAATAAAGGGAATGTTGAAATAAAAAGGGATCGTAAAGACATTGAAGGTCGAAAAGAAGCCTTTGAATTTCAGGCGATTCGATATGCCGCCAGCTATGCAACGATTGAAGATCCAGAGGATCTAGTGAATAAAATTTACGCTCCCTACATTGAAAAATATCGTAATGAGTTTGAAGGTGGTTCTTTAACAAGCGCTGAACTTGGGGCACGCAAGTTAACTGAGTTTTTACGGGAAAATGGTGCTGAGAGTAACTTTAATAAGAGTCAAAAAATTATACTGGTAGTTTCCGATTATGATGAGCAAACTTTATCGGCAGTAGCTTGGTTGAATAGTAATAGTGTTGATATTAACTGCTTTAAATTAACCCCATACAAAATTAATGATGAAGTGTACATAAACATCGAGAAGGTTTTGCCTTTAAACACATATAAAGATTACTACGTTAATTTCTTAGAAAGTCCTTTAAAAGGTAACACACAGAAAAAAGGATTTACACGACGAGCTCTTCCAAAAATTGATGAAATGCTCGAATGGGGTGTAGTAAAAGCTGGCGATGTAATCGTTGCAAAAGGTCGTGACGATGAAGGTGTATTATTGATGAATGGAAATGTTGAAGTAAATGGGGAAGAGGTCTCAATGCAGAAATGGTTAAAGGAGCTCTTTGGCTGGTCTAGTATTCAGACTTATGTGTTTGCTGTTCATAAAGAGACGGGTAAGACACTTTCTCAAATACGTGAGGAATATATGGAGAAGGAGCAGGAGAGTAGTATTTGAGTTTACTCATTACCTCCAAGCCAGGCTAGCGGCGTTATGCCAGGACATTATGATTGGATAAGAAATATACTGTTTTTAATCAGTTAGGCTTGAAAGAAGGTGATTGTTTGGGAGGGAAGGAAGCTATAAGAGGCTTTTTATATCAAGGTTTTGCAACTATCCTCGAATCTCTTACCCAAGAATATTGGGATAAAATTTACGTTGAATACCCAAGTGATGCTGATAAGGTTGATATTGCATTGGAGGTGAATGGAAATATTAGTAAGTCAATTCAGGTGAAATCTTCTATAAATCTCTTTCAAAAAAGTGATGTTGCAAAGTGGATAAAAGAACTTACTAACGATATTAAAGCTGAAGAATACGAGGTTGTATTAATAGGTTCGTGCGATAAAAATACAAATGATTTTATAAACTCTATTGGTAAGTATAGAAGTGGTATTAAAGACAAAAAGTCGGAAGAGGCTTTAAAAGATTTTGATAAAGACATACTGGATAACCATAATATAAATATAAAAACCTTACCCATAGAGGAAGCCACACTACTAGGTATTGTAAGGGATTCTCTACACCGCTATTTATCGTATAAAGGGTATATGTTGGATTTTGAGGTATTAAATCTATTATCACAATCTGCTTTAACGACTCAAATGTTATTGGGGACAAAAGGAAGTAGTCAATCCAAAACTGATTTTGACTCCAAGATATTTCAATGGGTTGAATTAACAAGTGGTGGATTGAAGAGCAAAAGCCAACTTGCTAGGCATAAGTTAATGTTTTATGAACAGGAAAGTAAGAAGTTTTCAACATTTTCAGATGCGATTTTTATAGATGAATTCTATAACTATAAAAAATATATGGCTGAACTAAAAATGGCTTGTATTGACCTCATAAATAAGATAAGCTTCATAAAATTAAAACCATATGAAAAACAACAGCCAAAGCAACTATCAAACCCTTTAGGCATTAACTCGATATCGGATCTTTTTACTAGATTTGCAGAAACAAAAGATAACGAAAAGGATGAAATAATTACTCAGGTTAAATCATATTTCAATATAGATATAGAGCGTGAATTTTTCTTCGTAGGTAATCTAAAGGAAGAGAAAAAATTAGAGGTGTTTGGGAATTACAGATACATATATGAAGGTACAGAAGCAGAAATAGAAAAAAATGAACTGCTAAACGATTTTAAATATAAATTGCTGAAATATGAAGTGGTATTAAGCTTTATAGAAAAAATAAAAATGTGCTTTGTACTTCCTATCGTTATTCAAAATGTAGGGGAGGTTCAGGATGAAAATATAACAATAAAATTATTTATTGATAGATCAGTTAAAGTTTTTCAAGGAGAGGATTATCCGGTAGATGATTATACACCAATCTATTCGAGTTTTTCCAATGAAGAGGATAATTTTATTGAAAGCATTTGTAAATTTAAGTCAGATAGTAAAGTGAAATCAGAAAATCAAAAAAGAAATTTTCATTCTACAACTAATCAAAGTGAATTTGACATAAACAATTTTTATAATGAATTAAATATGTATATTGCAAAACCGCAATATGAGGATAACGATTATTATATTATTGAATTAGAAGTAAATAATATTAGACCAAGTGAAAATAAATTTGTGAACAAGTTAGTGTTAATGAATTCTTTAAGTAGAGAGCTTGAAATAAAGTACATGATTATTTCTGATAAATCGGACGGTAATAATGAGGGGATTTTAAGAATCCACTATCCAAGCTAGGTGCAAATTTATTTGAGTCTATATAATAGAAGTTTCTAATTGAAATCATTGCTCATTGCCTTAACCGGTGGTGGGCTTTTTTATTTGCCTTCTTTTATAAAAACATCTACCACGCATAGTGTTCAAAATTGCAAAAACATCATTATATAAAGATAAAAAAGACGAAGTAGATACAATATCTAGTGTTTGAAAACAGATATAATTCTAGATTTAGATTTTTTATCTATCTCGACTCTTGGGGTTCTGTTCCTAGATGAACTGGCAGAATTCTCAAAGAAAACGTTAGATATGTTGCGACAACCGTTAGAAAACGAAAAAGTAACGATCAGCCGTGTTCACTCCACCGTTACATACCCGGCAAAGTTCATTTTTATCGCAGCAATGAATCCGTGTCCGTGTGGATATTTCGGTTCAAATGTACAATATTGCCGTTGTTCCGAGAAACAAATCAACACATACCGAAACCGTGTCTCAGGACCTATCCTCGACCGCATTGATATTTTGTTACCACTAAGACCCGTAAAGCTAACAGGAACTGATTTCAAAGGAACAGAATCATCAGAAGAAGTAAAAATAAGAGTGCAAGCCGCTAGAGAGAAGCAATATGAACGGTACGGAAAGGAAATCTGTAACGGAAGCGTACCTTTTGAGCAATTAATGGCCGACTCACCTATGACAGCTGAACAGCAACAATATGTACAGCGTTTATCGATAAAAGAAGGACTAAGCAACCGGGTCCAAATCAAAATCATCCGCTTAGCTAGGACCATTGGAGACTTAAAAGGGGAAAAATCAATAAGCAATGACAGTCTGTTAATGGCAATGAAGTTAAGGAAGGTAGAAGTGGATTCTACGACTGCTAGGGATATGTTGACTGGGGAGGAGGGGGCTAGGGAGTACCGATGATTAGTAAGTATCATTTTCCTTAGTATCGCGTTTATAATTTATAAATGGTAGAGGATACAATAAAACATCTTACTATTAAAGTTTTTTGGTCACTGTCCTTTTAAGTTAATAAAAATGATGATCTTCAAGTGTAGGATTAATGTGTTTATCTTCATATTTTCTTCTATGTTATGTGGTAGTATAGTAGAGATGGGTAGGTGCGAAAAGTGAAATCTATTTATATTTTTCTGAGTTTGATTTTTCTACTGGTTTTTAATTTATGGGTACAATACTCAGAACAATCTAAATTGTTTTATGACAACTGGATAAAGCCATTCGTAGATGAGCGAAAAATATCATTGATATGGTTTCTATTATTAGTGGTATTATTTATTATATTATTTAGGCATTGGTTAAAAAGAAAAGACAATGAAATAACCTCTTTGAAAACGAAGTTAGAGTCGGAAATGGAAATTTTGGTGAATGCCAATACACAATTGAGCAATTATCGTTTACAAGATAACCTTTCAGTATTATTAGACCGATTTGTAAAAAAACACCCATATGTTATAGCTGTCCAGCTATATAAATTCTCTGAACAAAACTTGAATAAGGACACTACTTTTAAAGCACAATTTATAGCTGGAACTGTAGTAGAAAATGTAAATATTAATGCAGTACATCAAATATATTATAGGTCAAAGAGCAGGTTAATAAGTAAATTTAGAAGAGCGAAAAGAACCTTAAAAGAAGAGAATGATCCCAATTTACTTTTGGATTTTGTGCTGGACATAAACAGTATCTTAAGTGAAAAAACAGAGTCTGATATGAATGAGGAGGATGCGTGTTTATGCTCACTTATGGTTATTGGATTTGAGATATTAGAGAAGGATTTCCAATTAGGAATTGAATCGCTAGGGAGTGAGGAGAAAAAGTTTGATTCACTTTTGAATGATTACCGGACAGGGCTTTTAAGAGGTGCGTTAATGAATGATGTCTTTTATACGTTTACACATACAAGAGATAATGAAAAATTAAATAGACAGTATTTAACAAGATTAATTAAAGTTCGAAATGAAGAAACACTGTTTTTAATTGCTTTGGATTCAAGTATTTTAGATGATGAAGCGTATGATACCATTATGGATGGCATAGGTGATGACTTTGAAAGTCTTTTAAAAGATCTAGAAAACGTATATAATAGAAATATAGAGAGGGTAGGTGATTAGTATGGTTAAAAATACAGGGGCGCAAAATAGTAAACAAACTGAGATAATGAGTCGTTTACAGAGTGCTGGTATAAAGGTATTGCCAGGTAGAAAATCACCTAAAAACGGAAAGTACTCGGGAATAGTCGGAAGCGAAAGAAAAAAACGAGTTTTGAATGTTTAAAAGGCCGAAATGGTCTTTTTTTATTTTGATTAACATAAGCATACATTGGGAATACAAATAAATGAGGTGTTCTAACAATGTATAATAATAAACAGCAGGATGAAGCTTTTCGAGAAAAGCAACAAACAATCATCAAACGGTTAGGAGAAGTTGGAATTAGAGTATCTATCGGAAACAGAGTACCTCAAGATGGAAGTTATTCAGGTATTGTAGGGCATAAAAGGGAAGTTCTAAATGTAAATTTACCAGGTGTTGACGGTTATTATTAAACCAAATAAATAATCATAAATAGAACAAGTTCTTGCTCATTGCTTTATGGTATGGGCTTATTTTTGTGAATTCGCGCCTGCCCCCAGTACGGTAGTGAATTAAAGTATAGAGAGTGGTGAGTTGCTTTTTAAGTTGCGCAAATGTGTAAATAATGATGCTACGTATTCGAAGTTTCTCCCTAAACGGAACCTGTCCTTTGTTGGCAAGGTTCTTTTTTTAGACATAAATAATTTATTTGAATTTTCCTTTTATTGTATCCAATTCATTGGAAGATTGTGATATAGTTTAGGATGGTGACTTTTGACCTATATAAATAATTTTAATCAAGGGATTCAAAAGGAGGAATACGTGTGAACGTGAAAAGGCTTTGGATGGGTTTGATCCTTGTTCTGCTGGCAGCTTGTTCGCAGCAAACCATTGCCGAACAAGTGGATGAGAAGTTGGAGCTCGGTAACAAGTATTTATTGGAAGAGAATTATGAGGAAGCGATATTGGCTTATGAAGAAGCCATTGAAATTGAACCTCGTGCTGTAGAGGCTTACTTAGGTTTGGTTGAAGTATACACAGCGTTAGAGGATGACGATGAAGTTGTGAATACATTGACGGCTGGGATTGAAGTTGTGGAAGAGACCAATGTCTTGCGCGAGGAGCTGGCCGGCCATTATAAGAACAGAGAGATGCTGAATGAAGCGATCGATGTTTATTTAGAAATCGTGGAGTTTGACGTGGATAACCGGACGGCAATTGAAGAGATTATTGATTTATACAGAGAGCTAGATGACATTGATGGGTTACGGGAGTTTTTAGAAAACATTTATGAAGAGACTGGCGATGAAACGTATCAAGACTTATTAGATGAACTCTCATCGATTACAGCAGGAGAGCTGTTGCCTGAGTTTGATGAAAGTCTTGCCAGATTTAGTACGGTAATGAAAGACCGTAACGGCCATGAAAATAATGTTTTTATTTATTCTGAGAATGAGGATGTCTCGACAATTGAACACACCTCGGCATTTGGGAATGAAGGCGATGTTGTTTTTACTGGTGATTACCGGGTTGTGATTCAGAATGAGGCTGGCGAGTATTATCTTCAAGACACAGTTTTAGAAGGGCAATCGATTAATACGGGTTCGGCTATACCTTATGTGATCGAAAACAGACCTGAGCTATTAGTGTTTTCAAGGGTTGAGAGACAAGATGTGCATGTTGTTGATGTGTATGCTCTTACGAATAATGGAATGGAAAAGGTGCACGGACTGGTTGCAGCAACTCCTAAACTAAAATTAGTAGATGAGGATCAACTTCAATATGTCTATTATTTTAGGGATAATCATGAATATACGGTGACAACTGTTGAGTTAGATGTGATGAGAGGGACAGTGGAAACCCTGGATGAACAAGTGATGACGTTTGAAGAAGGACGTGAGTTGCACGAGTTATTTGTCACAACTGATGATCATGTCATTGTTGGAGAAGAGACGTCGCAGTACAAGACACATTATATCGAC
This sequence comes from Halalkalibacter sp. HAAS-P014, assembly GCF_056619965.1. Taxonomy (NCBI): domain Bacteria; kingdom Bacillati; phylum Bacillota; class Bacilli; order Caryophanales; family Bacillaceae; genus Halalkalibacter; species Halalkalibacter sp. HAAS-P014. Next base: position 101,904 of record NZ_JBWQTV010000013.1, read on the forward strand.
GTTCAGCTTAACGAAGAGGACTTAGCTGATGAAGTAACGCACTATTTACAAGGGTTACGCGACTACGCGAGCAGAGGAACACTCGGTGAAGGCATAGCTCCAGTCGGGACATCGGCAGAGGAGTTAGTAAACATGTTAGGGGAACCTGTCGAGATAATGGGGTATTCAGGGACAGAGTTATATTCCTATGAACACGCAGACTATCCAATGACTTTTCGAGACGGAGTCCACGTCCTATCAATCTATCAATATGAACGGCATATCGAAACAGTAAGCCGGAGCGAGATTATCGATGTGTTAGGGACGCCGGATGAAGAAGGAGAAGATTTTAATATATTGATGGGGTACTATATTAACTACCATGTTGGAGATCATGTGTTGCAGTTTGTATTCGAGAGTGATGGGGAGAATGCTTTAGCGAATCAGATAAGGATTGCGTATTAAGGGGGGCACGGGGTGAACCGATCCCGTTTGCCCTGCAAGAATTAGAAAACCTATCTTATCAACCTGGTTTATCGGAATAAAAGCGCATCCGTTCATACACGGACATATATTCAAGCATTAGAGCAAGTGGCTTGCGAGAAAAAGGGAAACCAATGACTTTTCACATTAGTTCTGAAAACATTCCTATCATTTGTTCCATTCACCTTTAACGAATTTGTAAATAGCGAAGGAGTACAAGAGGCAATCCTGTACTCCTTAAAAACTTTATTATTTTAAAAATTAACTTGAGACTCCTGAGGATTGTTCGAACCTTTGAAACTCTTCACTGTATCAAAAACTTTATCGTTTTTTTGACAATGCCAAAAGTGAGTCTCTCCATTTGCCTGAAAATAGAAGATGGGAGATTTATTTTCACTCGTACCACTAACGTGGAATCCACCAGCAATAGGTGCAGTCGTTGTTACAAAATCCCCTGTGCCCAATGCTCGCGAGCCGTATTTCCCAACATCTCTTAAATTGAATTTTAAAATACTACCTTGTTTAGGAACAAAAATGATAGATGAGTTCGATACTGCTAAATATCCCCATTCACTCCCTGGATGATACGCTTCTGCTATGTACTTAGGATTTTCTTTATACTTTCCTGTGATGAGAGAGGTACATTTGTTCTTATTTTTGTTATTGGTATAAAGAATATAAAGTGGGTATGCGAACGGTAGTATAAATGTTGAAAGTGCAGAAATAATTGGATGGATCATATTCGTAATAATCATGCCTCCAAGTACTACCCCAAAAAAGATAAAAATACGATTTCGAAACCTATAACCAAACGGATCCTTCATTCTTTCTCCTCCTTTTTTAACACAAGTATACAGATATCCTACTATAGAACTATTTAGTCGTAAAGATAAAAATGGATGTTTTGTGATTTTTTCCCAAGAAATACGAATTATACCTTGATTCCTTTCAAAATTCACTTAATTAATGTTATTCTAATTACTCCAATCAAAAATTTGATAAAATAAGAATAGTATAAAAGGAGGGGTTATTTTGAAAGGTTTTCTATTGTTTTTTTTGCTATTGATTGTTTCTGGTTGTGGTGGGGAATCGCAATCTGACGTATATCAGGATCAGAATATTGATTCGAATAGTGCAGGTGAAACATCCGTTTCAACTGACTCGCCAGATTCATCAGATTCATTTAAACGAGAGACTTCTGATTCGGACTTTTCTGACGACAGTATTACGTTTGTCAAAAATATTGAAGAGGACTTATTAAATGGTTATTATTCTCTTAAAACTCAGGAGTTTCGAGACTATTATTTTGAAAAATACGGTGAAAATGAAGACTTGACAGAGGCAGAGGCAAATATATTTCATGTAATCATGACCTATCTTCTATCCTTGTTAAATAATACCGATGATGAGGCAGGGGGACAATATTATGTGACAGATGGTCCAGTTCCCTTTCATACTTTTGAATACATTGGGACCACCCCAGCACTTACTCTCCGATCGTCAAGGCATTTCCTAGAAGACCAATTCGGTTCCGATATCTTCCATGAGGATATATCTCTAGATTTTTCGAGTCTAGGTATTAATACATTATTTTCAGATTACTCTATTGAGGGTTTTTATGAAGATGCTGTCGCTTTAGCGTTGCTTCGAACTGAGGTGCTAGAAGAAGGTAGAAACTACACGGAGGATGAAAAATCTTTTATCGAAGACATCAATGGGCATTATAACGATTATAGGGAATCCATGCATCCTGCTGAAAAACAGGTATTCCAATACTACATAGGGGATATGGTGCATGAAGCAAATAATATCGATTTTGAAACAATGTCTGGAGAGGAATTAACTGAATTACAAGCAAGTAATCGTGTCGACGTGCGAACTTTTCTATTAGATAAAGAACATTTAGAGTTTTACGGGACAGACGGTGGTACATACATTCACTTATTTACATTAAACTATCATCCCAAAGAAATGGAAAGGGAAATTGATTCTCTTCTACCATCCTCCCCAAGCAAAATGGTTTTTGACCGTTATTATGGACCCGATGAAGTTTATGAATACATTATAGAATATCAATACTTTCTAGATGGTTTTGTCCAAGTTTATGAATATAACGAGCGAACCGAACGGGGGAACACAACTTTTATGTATGAAGACGAAACTGGATTATACAGTCTGGACCATATCAACATGGATCCCACAGACGAGAATTTGCTAGAGCTTCATATAGATGATTTACTGAAAGAAAAAGAATCGATGAATACAATACTTGCCTATCCAATAAATAAGTGGTCGAACAAGGAGGGTGTTGATGTAAACATTCAATTAGAAACGTTTGTGCAAACTCCTTATCAACTCTTTGAAGATGCGGTACGAATTGACTACCATTCTTATAATAGCGACCATATAATAACAGAATACTATCAACCGGGGTACGGACTAGTAGGAACCTTTACTGGATTTGAAGAAGTATTAAGAGAAGTTCATCCAAACTAAGTGAGGGGAAGCGTGGGGACGGAACGAGACTGGTGAAAAAGAAGTAACTCGAAGAAGCGCAATGGCTCCACACGTTACGCGCCTTACTATGAGAAACACACTTATAGTAAGGCCTTCAAAAGAGGGTGGCGGCTACGCACATTGCCTATAGGTAGTGAAAAAGGGGAAAACGTCCTTTTTCCCACCTTCAAAACTGTGGATGAATGGAAATGAATCTATCGAAAACATTGAGCCGTTATGTACTAAAAAGTGAATAACCTATACGTTATACACGTAGTTCTCCACATTGCATGAGATATTCACAGGGAGGCCACGTGTTTTTTTCTTCAAGTGGTTACATATCCACAGAATGGGGGAGAGCTATCCCCACTTCGCATTCTACTCCTTCCTCAATCCAACCAATACCTCCAAGCCAAAGGCCTCTCCTCATCTCTCGTGATTCTTCTCTTTTTCTGTACCATCATTGCACAAAGTGTTCCGTAATAATATTGCTCAAAGCTTGTTCTTATGGTCCCTTTTTTATATTTATATACCGTCTCTTTAAACGCCTGAATGATAACCGAATGATACGTTTCAATCGGCTTGTCGTTAACTCTCATCGAGCGATAGGCAATCGCTGCCTTGTCCCAAAGCTTGCAGATTTCTTTGGCCGTATTAAAAAATGGTTTCACGGCTTTTGTGAAAGCAGTTGGGACATAGGATGGTACGAATGTATGATCAAGTGATTCCAACGTTTGCTTACGTAGGTTTTTATTTTTATGTTTTTTAATAGTTTTATGATGTTTAGTTTCTGGTTCGTGATTATGGGTTTGAGGGCTTGGTGTAGCTGGGATTTTCGGTTCTTGGCGCTGTGTCATTTTTTCGTGTGACGGGGTGTCAAAACGAGTAAAGACGTAGACATTATGGGAGTTGCCACCTTTCTTTCGGATCGTCGTGAGGGTGGTGAAGATCCCTAGTTTCTTTGCTTTTCGGACCATACGGAAGAAGGTAGACCTTGAGATTCCCTTTTGGTTAGTGGCTGTTGCGCTTAGGATCGTCTCAATCTTGGCGTTGCAGATGCCGGGAACTTTGGCGCTGAATTGGATTAGGGTAAGGAGAGCGAGTTGCTCTCCTTTTGAAAAATGGTCTTTATATAATCTAAGAGCTTGTCTATTGGATGCGTTGAATTCTTTAACGGATTTGAACTGGCTAAGGGCTGCATATTGTTTGATGTTACCTGGCTGCATGAAGCGAGGCCTCCTTTTGGGGTGGGGGTCTGACCCCTTATTTGTGGATGTCGCGATGGCTGAAGCGAATGATCGTGTAAGACGTGCGTTGCAATTGCTTTTCAAGGGTGCGATAGGAAACATTAAGGATTAGTTCTCTATAGTTTTTAAAGGTAATAATCGATTGGCTGTAATTGTTCCGGCGTGGTTTGATCGTTTTAATGTGGTGATAGAAGATCCAGCTGCACTCATGTTGTTTCGGTGAGTGGGTCGGGAATGCGTAGATTTCTTCAAGTGGGTTAATCGGAATCGGAGCTTTGCTTAACACACCGGTTTTATGGGTGACGGCTGCGCGCCTGCCATCGTAGCTGGCGCCTCCTTCGAGACACGCGTTTTTGATAATTTGGAATGGTGTTTGTTTGACGAAGAACAGTTGATCACGTTCCCAGACTTTTGTGTAGTACTCGATCTCGTTAGCTGGGAGGAGGGCAAGTGTGTCGGGATTGATTTCGTAGTGAGAGAGGATGTTCAGATTCATGGGCAGGACTCCTTTTTCGGGGATATTTAAATAGAATGCGTAATCTATATGAAGGTCATGGATGATTGAGGATAAAGGTGTAAAGGTGGGGGATGTAGTGGTTATAAATCGTGTTTATATAAAAAATCGTTAATCCCACTTTTTGCATTGGATATGGCAGTGTCAAATTCTTGCCCGAATAGGCAGCTGAGGGTTAGTAAGATTTGATAATTCATGGTAGCTTCGCCTCGCTCGATTTTCCCGACATAGGCACGTGAGATTCCTAGTGTATAGGCTAAGTCGACTCTTGAAATGTTGTTTTGCTTCCTAAGTGCATGTACGACTCTGCCAATTTCTTTGTCGATGTCTTTTCGTAGCTTGTCCCTTTCCATTCTCATTTTTTGCTCTGGCGTTTCGTTATTGCTCAAGAGGTCTAGCTCCTTTTTAAGACTATAATCAGCCAAATAAAAGGTTTGAGCGACGTACTACAGTAGACAAAATTACATTTAATGGAATATATTATGATTTTTTTTGGGAGGATTTCTGACAACACGCGAAGTTTGCTAGATTTTTCTGTGGGATGTGTAGTAATTTGATAACAAAATGTCAGGGCTAAAATAAAATAATGAGAGAAGATGGTGGCACCATATATTGGAAACGTTGTTTTTCGAGAACAATCATTTACATTTCCAGCGTTTCTCCCTAAACTTAGAATGTCTAGTATTTTAGTATAATAAAGCGACATAGATGGAGGAGTTCAAAGATGAAGAATTGGAAGTTTTCACTTGCTTTGCTATTGGGGGTGCTTGTCAGTTTAGCTGGTTGTGGATCTGCGTCAGAAAACGAAGAACCTGCTCAAGATTCTGATACTAGTGAAGAGATTCTAGTGGAGGAAACAGAGATTGAGGAAACGGTTATTGAGTACGATGAACCAGAAGTGCCTTTTGAGTTGAATGATTTTGTTGTTGAAGTGACGCCGACTGGTGAGATTAATTCGGTTGGCGCCGTAGAGTATACTTATAACGTTGAGAACAACTCAGACATTCCAGTACGCCGATTTGAAGCAGATATTCGCTTTGATTTTGAAGATGGCCAATCGTTAGTATCAGGGATTACGATGCGTAATACGATTATGGACGGAGAGATGATCGGCAGTACTAGTCAGAGAGTGTATCCAGAGCCTGCAAGCGAGATCGAATCATATCGTGTGATTGCCTATTCTGTTTATGACCAAGAAGGGAATCAGTATGAGGTAGATTTGCAATTAGAAACAGTAGAAGTGTCACAGTACCGTTTATCAGAAATTGCAGATGATGCAGAATTCAACATCGAAGATTTCAATGTTGAAATCACTCCTAGTGGAAACATTAATTCAGTGGGTGCAGTAGAGTACAATTACAATGTAGAAAATAACTCTACTATTCCAGTGAAAAGAATAGAGTTAGATGTGAAGATGACGTTCGAAAATGAAGTTACTCTCGTTGAGGGAATTACGATTCGTGATACGTTAATGAACGATGATTCGATTGGTGGTAATGCTAGAGTGTATCCCGAGCCGGCTGCAAAAATTAGCTCATATCAACTAATTGGATATGAAATAACAGACCGTGATGACAATACGTACAAAGTAGACACGCGATTAAACATCATTGAGCATAACTAGAAGCGCGACGGTTGCTTTCCGGACTAGATTTAGATAACGTGCCACTAGTTTGTACAACAAAAAGAAGTAGCCACCATATCTGTTAAAGAGTTGGAGGTTACTTCTTTTTTTAGCAATAATCCCTTATCGAAATTCCAGATAGTCTTTTTCCTGTAACGAAAAATTTGATATGATATCATAGTGACATATTATTCTAATTCCAATTAACTTAAGGAAGTGCAAATACATGAAAATAGCAGTAGCTGGTACCGGTTATGTCGGTTTATCAAATGCCGTATTATTAGCACAGCATACAGAGGTCGTCGCTGTTGATATCATTCAAGAAAAAGTCGATATGATCAATCGCAAAGAATCTCCTATCGTAGATGCCGAGATCGAGGAGTTCTTAACGACAAAAGATTTAACGTTGAAGGCGACAATAGATCCTGTTGAAGCTTACAAAGGGGCAGAATTTGTCATTATCGCAACACCGACAGATTACGACCCAGATAAGAACTACTTCAACACAAAATCAGTTGAAAGTGTAATTGAAACCGTTTTGGATATTAATCCAGACGCTGTTATGGTAATTAAATCAACGGTCCCAGTAGGGTATACAAAAGAAGTGAAGGCTAAGTATCAAACAGAAAATATCATCTTCTCACCGGAATTTTTACGTGAGGGAAAAGCATTATATGATAATCTTCATCCTTCTCGAATCATTGTCGGAGAACAATCCGAGCGTGCCGAGAAGTTTGCTTCATTATTATTAAAAGGAGCAATCAAGAAGGATGTATCTGTTCTTTATATTGATTCAACCGAAGCAGAAGCCGTTAAGTTGTTCTCAAATACGTATTTAGCACTACGAGTTGCTTACTTCAATGAGTTAGATACGTATGCCGAAGAAAAAGGGTTAAATACAAAACAAATCATTGAAGGGGTTGGATTAGACCCTAGAATCGGCAGCCACTATAATAATCCTTCCTTTGGCTATGGTGGGTATTGCTTGCCGAAAGATACAAAGCAACTAAGAGCTAACTATGAGGATGTACCGAATAACCTTATCAGTGCGATTGTAGAAGCGAACACAACAAGAAAAGATCACATTGCAGCAAAAATTATCGAGAAAAGGCCGAATGTCGTCGGGATTTACAGACTCACAATGAAAACTGACTCCGATAACTTCAGAGCATCTGCTATTCAAGGGATTATGAAACGAGTTAAGGCAGTAGGCATCGAGGTCGTGATCTATGAGCCAGTGTTGCAAGAGGAGACGTTTTATAATTCAAAGGTGATTGGTGATTTGGAGGAATTTAAGAAAGTGTCTGATGTGATTGTGTCCAATCGCTTAGATGCGAATTTGGCTGATGTGGAGGATAAGGTTTATACGAGGGATTTGTATAACCGGGATTAAAATAGAAATACAAGAGGGGCCATCTCAAAAGGTAAAAAACAACCTTTTGGGATGGCCCCTTTTTTTGTTCATTATGAACGTTCTTGATATTCTTGTAGTTTGTTTTTATGGTATTGCGCTTTTCGCTCAATTTCCATTTTCATGTTCGTGTCTAAGCAGTCCTGGTAAGAGATCTTATGTAGATGATACTTAATCGAGTGCCATGTTCGTTTTGCTTTTTTTAACATATTGTAACCTCCTTGGAATCATCGTACGGAGGAGCCGTTTTTCGGTAACTGGCTGGCATAGCAATTTTGCTGAAGCCCCTATAGCTTTGCGTCACCACTTTTCAGTGATTTTGCCGTTTCGTACGATATGTATATTCCTATTCTCAATCAATTTACAGTGTTATGAAAGGGTCTTTTGTCACACTTTTAGCCTTTCTTTATAGGTCACTGTATCTATGTGAGGTCGTGATAGAGTAGGAACAATGGTTTGGCTTTTGATGATTTTGACCATTACCAAATAGATGAAGATCGCGCATAAGACCCCGGACCAGTTGATCCACACGTCAAGCATTCGTCCTCCTCGACCAAAGAAAGGCTGAACCACTTCAATCACAAGTCCAAACATATGACCACAGGCTGCAGTCTTCTGAATACTTCTGAAGCAATACATTAATAGAATGCCGAACAATAGAAACGAAAGAAAATGCCCCAGCTTTTGCGAAAACATCGGACTAGATACACTAATCTCATAGAAAACAAAGAAATTCGAGAAACTCGGGTTTTCTGTAAAAGAAAAAGTAATGTCTCCATGGTGGATCAATCCTCTGAAGCTAGCAGTTAAAGAAAAGATTACAATAATCAGTGCCCAACCAATTAGTAGAATGTACTTCATATACGTCACACTCACTCATTTATTTTTTACTAGCTTTACCAGTTTGGTTGAGTTGTATACGGATGGTCCCCTGCAGCCGAGAAAGGTATGTATATTTCTATCACGCTACTTTCGCTTTTTAGTGCAGCAACTCCTACAAGCGCTTTTGTCGAAAAAAGGAGATTTGTTACTATAGAATTGTAGAAATGGGAATGATATACTAATAAAGTCGTTACTAAATGTATTTTTTATCCTTTTATAGGAAGATAGTCACTGTTTTGTAGGTGGGTGGAAGCAAGAGATGAATACGGTTAAAGAAGTCGAAAAATTCACACAAGAGAAATTGACAAAGATATTAGAAAACGCCTATAAAAAAGGCTCAGAATCTGCTAACATCAGTTCAAAACAACTAGTTGAAGATATTGCAGCATCATTAAAGCCATATGTTAGTGAGAGTGGGAAGTAAAATAGTAGAACCCTAAACGATGGAACTTTTGAGTGAGCTTTGTTGTTTAGGGGTTTTTGTGTTTTGGGGAGGGGTTAGACGGTTCTCGCGCTTCCGAAGCCGTCCCGTTGTTTCCCACTCCTCTTGAAGCTTTTTTACCTATTACAGTATGAGAAAATATGTGGTAATATTATGAAAAAGCGATTGTGGAAGCCGGACGACCATATAGAGTAAGAAGACAGTAGTGAAAATATCATACTGAAACGGGGAATATATGGGCAGTTCCCCAAGAAAACCAGGAGCTTTTAGCGCTCCTGGTTTTTCTTAGGGATGGGGCTATTGGCAGAGAGGGTGTAAGGCACCCGGAAAAGAGGAGGAACATATGAAAACGAAGAAACTTTTTTACCTAAGCTTGATCTTACTTTTTCTAGCAGCTTGTTCACAGAAGACGATCGCTGAGCGAGTCGATGAAAGGCTGGCGCTTGGACAAAAGTATTTGCTAGAAGAAAATTATGAGGAAGCGATTTTGGCGTATGAAGAGGCGATTAAGATTGCGCCCCGTGCAGCAGATGCTTATTTAGGCTTGGCTGAAGTATACACAGTGTTAGAGGATGATGATGAAGTTGTAACGACTTTGACTGCCGGGATTGAGGTTGTGGAAGAGGCTAATGTGCTACGTGAGGAACTGGGCAGCCATTATCAAAATAGAGAGATGTATGCTGAAGCGCTTGACGTTTATTTGGATATTGTAGAGTCGGATGAAGGCGACCAGTTGGCCGTAGATGAAGTGGTTGATTTATATCAACGGTTGAATGAGTTAGAGAAATTACAAGAATTTTTGGAAGAGATGTTTCAACGGACTGATGATGAATCCTATCAGCATTTACTAGATGGTTTGTCTTTGATTACGGCAGGAGAACGATTGCCCGGGTTTGATGAAGAGATGGCAAGATTTCAAACGGTGATGAAGGATCGCAATGGCCATGAATACAATATTTTTCTATACGCCGAAAATGAGAGCAGAGAAGTCGTCGATCTTCCATCTGCTTTTGGAAGCGTGGGCGATGTTATTTTATCAGGTGATTACCAGGTTGTGATTCAAAACGAACTTGGCGATTATTATCTGCAAGATCTTGTTTTAGAAAACCAAAGCATTAATACGAATACACATATGCCGTACGTGATTGAAAATACGCCTGATTTGTTTGTGTTGTCTTGGGTAGAAGCAACCAATTTCAGTGCTCACGAAATCTATGCTTTAACGAGCCAAGGGTTAGAAATGATCGATATTACAGGTATGTCGAGTCCACGGTTAAAATCGGCAGGTCCGAATGCCTTCCAATATGTCAATTATAACAATGCAGAAGGAATTTGGACGTACAGTACGGTGGAGTTAGAGGTAGATAACTGGACGATGACGTTAACCGAGGAGTATGAGTTTGGTTTTGATGAAGGCCAGGCTTTGCGTGAGCAATACGCTGCTTCGGGCGATATGATCATCGACGAAGGGGGAATCACCCAATATCCGACTGAGTATATCGACGTCATCTTAAGAGAAAGTGGCTCTGCCAATGAGGTTGCGAATTATTTACATGAACTGATGAACTTGGGAGCATACGGGATCATTGCTGAAGGCATGGCTCCAATTGGGACGGTGGAAGAGGAAGTTCTCAGCAGATTCGGAGATCCGATCGATGATACGATGGGCTTTCAAGGAACAATCTTTTATGAGTACGACGACGCCACTTATATGATGGGATATCGAGACGAGTTTGAAGTACTAAGAAGTTTTCAGTCAGAGGGACAAATTTTACCTTTTACACAAAAGGAACTGATTGATGTGTTAGGTGCGCCAGATACAAGGGGGGAAGATCAGTACTTTCTGATGGGATACTACCTCAATTACAGCGCCGGAGAGTATACGGTGCAATTCGTTTTTGAAGAAGATCATGATGGTGCTGTGGTGAGGCAGATTTTTGTGCAGTAGTTTTGGGGATGGCGAGAACTGCGATCATTTTCTCTTGGCTGATTGCAGATAACCCTAGTAAAATTGCTAATAAAAGCTAGTTGCTATTAAATTGGGCAAATTTGCCGTTATATTTACAATTTCGCTATTATATTGCGAAATTCACCGTTATATCAGCGAATTCGCCGTTATATTTGCAAAATTGCTATAAAACGTGATTTTGTAAGGGTGTTGATAGGTTATAATGAGCGTTTTGAAGGCGATATTTGCTTGAGAAGTGGAAAAATACATTTTTAAACGATTTTTGAGAAGAAGTGTGTTGTTTTTATCGTTCTTATGATTAGTTTTTGTTGTCAAAAAAGCATGGCGGCGGTTCTTACATGGGAATTCGGAAGTTTTTCTCAAATTTTTAAGCTCTATGTGTAGTGTAAATGCCTAATATCGGTAGAACATATTATTGCTGTTACTTATCGCAAAAATTTTTGAATTCCCTAGCAAGAAGGAAGTTTAAATTTTTGGGTTTTATATTCTACACTTAGATTAAAATTTCCTTCTTCGAGGTACTTTTTCACCAGTCCCGGACGGTACTCGCGCTTCCTTCAAAACTGTGGATGAAGGAAAATGAGTCTATCGAAAACATCGAGCTTTTTGTACCCAAAAGTGAATAACCTATACTTTATACACGTAGTTCTCCACATTGTATGAGATATTCACAGGGAGGCTACGTGCTTTTTTTATCAATTGGTTACATATCCACAGAATGGGGGAGTTATCTCGCCACAAGCACTGTGACCATTCTCGTGATTTTCCTCCTTCTACCTCTCCCTCTAAAGTCCCTATTTGTTCATTTGTTTTTAGAGTATAATTTATATCAGAAGAGCGTTGTATGAACCTTAGTTAAATCATACACCCATCTTCATTTGTCATTTCAAAAAAGGCAAATCTTTCGAAAGGGAGAGACGCAAAGTCACAGACCTAAAGCGCTATGCTATGGTGGCTGGACCGCTGAAGAATGGAGAATGAAGCCGATACGATAGCTTTCAAATCTTTCTCAGCAAAATTTAAATTGTAGGAGAGGATTTTTTTTATGTTTAAGATTGAAAAATCAGTTAGGACATTATTGGTAGTTGGACTAGTAGCATTTGGAAGTACGTATCCAGCCGGGGCAAATCTAGCTTACGCAGATAGCCATGATGAAGATATTATTCAGGAAGAGACGGCTGAGGAAATAGAGAATGTGATAGACGAGAGCCAAGTGGAAGAGGCTGAACCAGCATCAGAAACAGTCATTGATAGCGAAGAAAGCGAGTCATCACTGCTTCCAGGGGATTTCTTCTATTTTGTTAAGAAGATCCAGGAAAATATTCAGCTCCTTTTCACGTTTGATGATTTAAAAGAGGCTGAATTACTTGCTTCTTTTGCAGAGGAGCGTATTAAAGAAGCTGAAGCCTTATTCGAACTTGGTGAAGAAGAGGCAGCAATGAAGCTTCTTCAAGAAGCAATCGATCAACAGGAAGCAGCTTTTGTAAAATATGAGCAACCAGTCTTATCAGACCAAGAGGAAGAGGCTGCTGAAGAAGACGATGCAGCTGAAGAAAACAAGGAGAATACTGAGAGCACAGAAGGCGTGGAATCGAAGGATCAAGAAAACAGTGAAGAAAATTCGGAAGAGGCAGTATCCGAAGAAACGGCCTCTGATGAGGAAGTTACTGATTTAACACGTGCTGAACTAGAAGCGAAATTCTCTTCTAACCTATTAGCCTTGCAAGCTGCGTTAGAGAAAGTACAAAACCCGCAAGCAAAAGCAGCTCTTGAGAAAAATGTTGCCAAAGCCCAAGAAAGACTTGAAACGAAATTAACGAAAAAATTAGCTAAACTTGATGGTGATGGTACAGATTTAGAAGATATGATGGAAGAAGCGACAGAGGAGCCTCTAACTGAGGAAGAAGTTAAAGAGGTTACTGAAGAACTAGTGAGAGAAACAAACGAAGAAAATCATGAAGAGGTACTAGCTGCTAGCAACAATCTAGAAGAGCAGGCAGATAAAGACGAGTCTATTAGCGAAGCGCCAGTCAAACCAGCCAAAGAGAAACAAATCGAAAACGTAACGAAGGAAGCAGAAAAGAAGCCTGAAAAAGCAGCTAAAGCAGAAGAAAAGAAAGCAGAAAAACCGGCTAAGGCAGAAGAAAAGAAAGTAGAAAAAGCAGCTAAAGTGGAAGAGAAGAAAGCAGAAAAAGCAACTAAAGCAGAAGAGAAGAAACCGGATAAAGCACAAGAGAAACAAAATGGAAATGCTAATAAAGCTGAAGATAAGAAAAATAAAGAGTAGAAGCACGGGGACGGTTTGAACTACTCCCTGTTAAGTAGACAGTGGAATAATAAATAACATTAAACGGCCATAGTCCTATATTCTAAAGGGCTATGGCCGTTTAATCGTTTTTGTAGTCGTTCTTAATTATAAAAGTACATGTATTCATCTATTGCCCACGAAAGCTCCCTCCTGGGTAGCACAGATAATCTGTCTATCTAGAAAGGAGCCTATCAGTTCTCATGCTACCTTCTATTCATTTTTTGCCGAAAATATCATCGTATTTGCTTTTGACATACATCTCTTTTTCATGTTTCTGTATGTCATGTCCTTTACCGAGATAATACGCTAAAGACATGATCAACAATACTAGACTACTGAGCAACTGTAAAAATTCAAATAGCGACCATAAAGATTCAATTTGGATATCAGGTAAGGTCACAGCTACGGAAAAAGAGTAAAGGATAAATTGGATAATCCCGAGGTCGTGATTCAAAGCAATAGGTGAAGCCCATAACGGAAAGTAATGAGATAATCCAGCTAATAAAAAATAAAGAACGCTAAAAATGATTGTTAGTTCCAAGATGCTATGTAAGGCAAGAGAAGTTCTTGATGATGGAAGCAGAAGAGTATTATTCCAAGAATTGATATAGACAATTTCAGCGTTGCCCAGTTCTTTTTTGCCATTGAATTCTTTGATGTCTTTTATATGATCATGATTAATCGTTCTATATTGATTCTTACTCCAGAAGAAAAGCTTTTCACGTTTAGTAACGATATCATTATAAAAAGCAATAAGAATTTCTAAAACCCTGGAAACCGTTCGGAAGATGACAAAAAGGAGAGTAGCAAAAGGAACCATCCCATATAAAAGTGGTTTATCCGAAAAGCTATAAAAACAAATAATCGCTATAAAAACAGTTACGATAATATTTAACCAATTACTTCTTTCGATATAGAACTTCTTAAGAAGCCGTGAATATTCTAATGCACCCAATGAAATAACATCCATATCGCAAGCAATTGACCCCATTTTTCGTTTGTAATATTCAGCCCAAAAATAATCAGGAGTCAAAAGAAACTTCAGGATTTTTGTTATAAGAATATAAATACATGATCCTATAATATAAAAGATTTTACCCAGAATGTTTTTATCCTTTGTTGGAAACAGCTCTCCCCAGCTTTTTACTTCTGCAGATAGTTCTTTAATAAAGCTTCCCTTTAAGTAATCGTATTTCTTCTTTGGAACGCTTGCACCTTTGATTGTCCGCCAAGCCACAAGTTTATGAAGCCAAAAAGAGAGGAGGTGTGTAAGGAAAAATACGGCAACAAGGAACCACCACCAATGGCCGTTAAAATCTATGGTCTTTTCTTCTAATGAATAGCTGAAGCCGTTAGGGCTGAAGGTAGAATACAAACTCACCACAATAAAGGCTAATAGAAAAAGGTATTTCCATATAGCCCATGTATTGTTCTTTTCTACAAGACTAGTATATTTTCCAGTGAGACCATGATATTTACCTGTTTCATAGATTTCTGCTAGTGTTGTGTGCTTAATTTGATTCATAACTAAAATCCTTTTATCCTTTTTTTGTAAGTTGTCTGCATAGATGTGTTAGGTATCATGATACAGTTTTTACCTGTTAATGAAAAGAGTAGTGAGGAAGCACCGGGTATGGAGACCTTTGTTTCAAAGAATAGTAGTGAACAGAACTAATGTTTGGTATAATTGAGTGACAACTACATTAAGTGGATGGTCGGTTGACCATCTCCCGATAGAAGGGAGGTGGGGAAAATGACGACATATGAAGCAATTACTGTTGCGCTGCAATCAAATTTAGTTTTGGTAGGAGTACTAACATTGATACTAATATTCGTCAAAGAAAGAAAAAAGTAACCGTCCAGCCCCTGACCAAAGGATAGGATAGGTTACTTTTTCCTTGAGAGATCTACTTAATTCACATGGTCAGCCGCTCTTCACGCGGCATGTAGTTGTGTTGACCGGGTGTTGACGCACTCGGTCTTTTTTACTCTAGGTTGATCTTGATAATATTATACATGATTAGTATTTGACTTTCATGATATTTTTACATTTATATATGAACATTCACAAATGATGCGATGTATTGGTGTGAGTTTGTTGAAGGGTTGGGGGAGAAGTAGGAGCATGGGGTTCTGATGCTTCCTCCAGATAAGAAGAGAACGACAATCAGTGGGCCAGCCCAAAAGGAAGCGCGAGAACCGACCCTGCGCTTCCTCGCATATTTCCTAGTTTTGCTCCTACTTTCCTACTGGTCAATATAGTAATATAAATACAGAATTGTTGATTACTAGATAGGAGGGTGCCTTTGTGTCAGAGCAGTGGTACTACTTAGAACAAGATCAAGAGATGGGCCCACATGACTGGGGAGAATTACAGCAACGTTATGAACGAGGGGAAATATTAGATTTGACGCTTGTTCGGAGGAATGCAAATGACAAGTGGGAACACTTTCAAGTGGTGAAAGCGATGGAAGAAACGGCGGTAACAGCAAGTACGGCGCCTACGTTAGATGATTTTACCCACCAAGTAAAAGGGACTTTTTTGCAAGCAACGGCCAAAGTAAATGAAATGGTCGGGGAAAAAGGAAATATTGATTTGAAGTTAAAAGATGTGTTCTCTGCTGTCTTGAAACCACACACGAAAGAGGAAGGCGAATTGCTTTTCATTTCTGGAACAACGGTCACGACACCACCTGAGAATGAAATCACGACATCATGGCCGAAGCCCTGGCTCTTCTTCAGGGTCTTTCTAGTATTTGCCGTGACGTATGTATTATTGTACATATGCACGTATGCCTTTCAAAATATGAACACGATACCTGGTTTGATTGTGATTGGGTCGTTTGCTGTGCCTTTTTCACTGCTTATATTCTTCTGGGAAACGAATGCGCCTCGAAATATCAGTATCTTTGATGTTGTTCGAATGTTTTTTGTTGGGGGAGTAGCCTCTTTAGTCGCAACCTTGTTTCTTTTTACGTTGTTTCCTATTTACACGTTAAGTTATTCAGGGGCGATTACGGTTGCGATTGTTGAAGAGGTGGGCAAGTTAATCGTTGTGGCTTATTTCATTTATAAATTACGGACGAAATTTATTTTAAATGGCTTATTGATCGGTGCAGCAATAGGAGCGGGATTCGCTGCCTTTGAATCGGCGGGGTATGCGTATAATTATGGGATGCACTATGGTGATGATGTCATGCTCTCGGTGATTATCGCTAGAGCTTGGTCATCAATAGGTGGTCATGTCGTATGGGCTGCCATAACGAGTGCAGCACTTGTGCTTGTAAAAGGTGAACAGCCCCTTTCGCACTCGCACTTTTTCGACTCAAGATTTCTGAGATTATTTTCTGTGCCGATCATCCTTCATGCGGTTTGGAATTCGCCTTTTTTACAGGAGTTAACGATTATTAAATACCTCATTCTTATTTTTATTGCTTGGGTCTTTATTTTTACAATTATGAATGCAGGGTTAAAACAGATCTCTCGCTTGAATGAATCTGCTAGTCTGTTAGCGGAAGCTGCTGTTACGAGTTCTTTCTGTCCAGAGTGTGGCAGCCGAAATGAGAAGAAGGGGTACTTTTGTTCGAACTGTGGAAGGAAGTTGGGAGCGTGAGTGAAGTGTGGGGACGGTTTAGCTGAGGAAGCGCGAGAACCACGCCGACGATCCCTGTAAAATTGCTACTAAGCGTTGTTTGCTATTAAATTGGGCCAAATTGCCGTTATATCAGTGGTTTCGCCGTTATATTGCGAAAGTCGCCGTTATATCAGCGGTTTCGCCGTTATATTCGCAAAATTGCTAGTAAACTTGAAAAATTGCAATAAAACGTGATTCGTAAGGGTGTTGAAGAGTTAAAAGGGGCACTTTGAAGGCAAATGAAGCGTTAAAAGTAGAAAATACTACACTTTGAATCTATTTTGTGAAAAAGTGTGCTGTTTTTTTCATTATAATGATTATTTTTCGTTGCCATGCTACTAGTTAATGAAAAATAACAACCTTTTGATTGGCTGCTGAAAATCGTTTCACCGGCAGTCACGGTTCTAATGCGTTCTCTAGATGACAGAGAACTAGGACCGCGGAAGCACGAGAACCATTCGAGGCTGGTGAAAAAGCATCTCGAAGAAGCGCAATGGCTCCACACGTTACGCGTCTTACTATGAGAAACCCACTCATAGTAAGGCTTTTTAAAAGAGGGTAATAGCTTCGCTTATTGCCTAGAGGGTAGTGGAAAAGGGAAAACGCCTTCTTCACTACCCTCGAATCATCCTCGCGCTCCTCCCACTTTCAGCTCCTTGCTCACACATAAGATCGGAGTGACAAGAATAATATTTCATATACAAAATATCTTTTAATACTCTAAATATTTCATTGACAAAAAAATGTTTTGTATGTAAAATCCAATTAAGAGGTGGGGGATATGAATACACAAAAAAAAGAAGCAAACAAAAAATATTCAGTACCGGCTTTAGAGAATGCTTTTGAAATACTTAAATTATTAAGTAGGAAACGGTTCCGTGAAAGTACCGTTACCGAAATTGCCAATGCTATCCCGTTGAGTACAGCTACTTGCTATAGACTTTTACAAAGTTTAGAAGGGTTAGCCCTTGTTCGCTATATAGAGGAAAAAAAACGATATACCTTAGGACCTTATCTTGTGGTATTAGGTGAGAGAGCGAAAGAACATTTAGATTATATATCAATGATTATGCCGTATCTTGAAAGATTAACAAAGGAAACACAAATGACTTCCATTCTGGTTAACAGGATAGGGGAAGAAAAAGTCGCCATTGTTGCAAAAGAAGAGGCGAGTGATTTTGGAATTAGCGTTTCGGTTGGGAGACATTTTGACATCACGGATGGATCATATGGAATGTGTTTCTTAGCTTATTTAAGTAAGGAAGAGCGCGAATTTCATTTGAAGCAAAATAAGGGATTAAAACCTTTCTCAGATGAAGAAATTGCATTTCTTGAAGTGGAAATTGAAAAAGTTAGGGATAATGGATTTTATATCACTTATGGAGAGTATCTAAAAGGAATATGTGGTATAGCAGCTCCAATTTTCAGTAGTAAAGATAAGGTTGAAATGTCAATCGCTTTAGTAGGGTTAACAGCCCAATATGATAAATCGGAACTTCATAAAAAGGGAATATTAGTTAAGCAAGTCGCTGAAGATATAACAAGAAAAATAAGAATAGAATAGGGATTTTACTCTTCGCTATAGAAACTGAATATAGCGAGGAGGAGGAGCCTACAAATAAATATGACCTCTGAATGTTAGGTGAGCATTTGTATTAGTTTGTTTTGTAACCGTTTTCAAAATGGGGGGTGTTGATATCTGTTCCACATCTAAGAAGGATTTGCTGGGCCCCGTATCTTTTCAAACTTTCAATCACTGGTAGTTTCAATGAAACCTAGATAAATAGTCTTGAATTCTTTATAGGGGGTGAGATTAAACTAGTTGCTGTTTCTTTGTCCCGTGAGAAAAGAATTATAAGTGAAAAGAGGGGGATGGTTAGTTGATGAATAAGGTAACTTCGTTTTTTACAGAATTGATGAGGAAGTATACGCCTGATCCACTTGTATTTGCAATTGGTATTACCTTTTTCACATTGTTTTTAGCGGTTATTATGGGCAATAGTTTTATGGGTGTCACACAGATGTGGGGAGATGGTTTTTGGGATCTGTTAGCTTTTACCGCACAAATGGCAGTGATGCTAGCAATGGGCTATGTATTAGCCATTACACCTATTGTTGATAGAGTATTAACCGCTATCGTTAGAAAAGTTAAAAAGCCAAGAACAGCTATTATAGTTGCAACATTAGTTGGGGGGATTGGCTGTTATATTAACTGGGGATTCGGTCTTGTACTTGGGGGGATTGTAGCTAGAAAACTTGCTTCTCAAGTTAAAGGGGTTCATTATCCTTTAATTATTGCCGCGGCTTACAGTGGATTAACAATGTATGGATTAGGGCTTTCATCAACCATTCCATTGCTCGTTTCATCACCTGATCATCCATTAGTAGAGCAAATGGGCGTCATTCCTCTTTCAGAAACGATCTTCTCACTACCTATGCTAGTAACTGGCCTTATCATCATGATCACCTTACCTATTTTCAACTCGTTACTACACCCGAAGCAAAGTGAGGAAATCATTGAGTACAACTCTAGTGTTGATTCAAGTAAAACTCAGACGGCAGCTGCTTCAGAGAATGTATTGCAGGACAATACAATAGCACAAAAGTTAAATCAAAGCCGTTTTATAGTCTGGGGCATCGCATTATTAGGCCTTACTTATGTTATAACCTACTTTATAAACGGTGGGTCATTAAGTATAAATATTATCAATTTCTGTCTTCTATTCCTTGGATTCATGCTTTTAGGATCAACCGAAAAATATGTGGAAAAGTTATTGGAAGGGATTAAATCTATTTCAGGTATTATTCTACAATATCCTTTCTATGCTGGGATCATGGCTATTTTGGTAGGATCCGGATTAGTTGCAACGTTTGCAAATGGGTTTGTTAATTTAGCTTCAGCAGAAAGTTTACCTTTTTACAGTCTATTAAGTGCATTCTTTGTTAATATGTTAGCTCCTTCTGCTGGTGGTCAGTGGGTTGTGCAAGGACCTGTTATGGTGGAAGCAGCAAGGGAATTAGGGGCTTCATTTTCTCAGGTATCTATGGGCGTAATGTTAGGGGATGCTTGGAACAATATGATTCAACCATTCTGGATTTTGCCAATATTAGCATTATCGAGTTTAAAGTTAAAAGATATTATGGGTTACTTGGTGCTTATTATGGTTTGGGTTGGAATTGTGTTTACCGTTTCATTTTTAGTTTGGGGATATTTCGGATAGTTATAGCCTTTATTTTCAGAATATTAATTATAATCTGTAAAAACAGAATAGTTAAGGGGTGTTGTACAGGTGGGAGCTTTATATTTTGAAGATTTCGAAGTGGGAAGTACATTTGAAACACCAGCTCGAACGATAACAGAAAGCGATATTATGATGTTCGCTGGACTCTCAGGTGACTATAATGCTCTTCATACGGATGAGGAGTTTTGTAAGAATACGAAATTTGGTCATAGAATTGCGCATGGCTTGCTTGGAATTTCGATTGCAAGTGGATTAATGAGCCGCTCAGGAATTTTTGAAGGGTCAGCCGTTGCGTTACTAGGGATTAATAATTGGAAGTTTTTAAAGCCTATTTTTATAGGAGATACGATTTTTGTTAGATTTACTATCGCTTCTAAAAAACGATCAAAGTCAAATCCAACAACAGGCATCCTTAATAGAAGCTATGAACTTGTGAATCAGAGAAGCGAGGTTGTTCAACAAGGTGAAATGCCAGTTATGTTAAAAACTCGTTAATAAATCTCCTTTTATGAAGTTATAAAAAGAAAGATAACATCATCTATTAATGAAGTAGTTCCTGTTATCTTTAAGCAGTAGAATTTATGGGGGTTGGAATATGGTCCTAAGTATCGGTGAATGGGTCGAAAACGTACTTTCCGAAAAAGATTATAAGAATCAAACTGCTTTTATGAATGGTGAGGGTTTACAAGTAAGTTATGAGGAATTAATTAAGCGATCTAGTGAGGTAGCGAATGCGTTGAAGGGCGCTGGAATTGGAAAAGGGGACCACATTGCAGTGTGGCTTCCTAATTCGATTGAGTGGGTAACGTTGGAAATAGGCTGTGGAATGGTTGGTGCCACGCTTGTATGCTTAAATACTAGATATCGAGCTCATGAATTATCCTATATTCTTAAACAATCTGATAGTAAAATGCTATTTTTTACTGATAATGTTGATGGGCATAAAACGAATGACGTCTTAAAAGAGATTATGCCAGAATTATTCAACAGCAACTATACCTCCCGATTCAAAGAGTTTCCTTATTTGCGAATGGCAGTTTGTATATCAAACTCTGTCGTTCGGGGGGCATGGACACTCCAAGATTTTATCCAACATTTTAAAGCTACCGATGAAGTTACCTTTCAAACTAACAAGACGGATATACTAAATATCCTCTACACCTCAGGAACAACTTCTAAACCAAAAGGCGCGATGTTATCGCATCAAAACGTTTTGGGTCATTCTTCTAATATATCAAAGCATTTAAGAGTAAGTAAGGCTGATACATCGTTAGAGATTCTTCCTTTTTGTGGAATCATGGGTTTGAATTCTTTATGGCTCTCTCTTTTGGGGGGATCTAAGATTATCGCGCCAGAAACGTTTAAAGTAGAGCAAGTTTGCCAGTTTATTAGTAAATATCAATGTACCATTTTGAACGCAGTAGATGAAATGTATTGGGTCATTATTAATTATATGAAGCAAAATGCAGTTGATTTATCAAGCTTAAGAATTGGAACTACCGGAATTTTTATTTATGAAGAATGGGACATTTTGAGTCAAATGGAGCAAAGGAATCAGTTTCGAATCCTTCATACGTATGGAATGTCGGAAATCGGTTCAATGTTATTACTTAGAAATCCGGAAGATTCAATTGAAAGCAGGGTGATTTCAGGTGGTAGACCCGTTAGTGGTCAAGTGAAAATAATTGATCCAAATACGTTACAAGAAGTTCCGGATATGGAACGAGGAGAAATTGTTGCCTCTGGTATAAACGTCATAGATCAATATTATAAAGCACCTGATAAAACGGCTGAAGCATTTTTAGAAGATGGATATTTTAGAACTGGTGATTTAGGAATAAAGCACCCTGATGGAACGGTTGAATTCCATGGACGTATGCATGAAGCTTTGCGACTCTCAGGATTTCTTGTTTCACCATCAGAGATAGAAGAGTTTTTGAATAGATTAGATGGAATTGAATTAACGCAAGTGGTTGGGTTGAAATCTAATCAAAAAACAGTAGTAGTAGCCTTTGTTATCTTAGAAAAAGATAGTAATTTGCAAATAGATGAGATTAGACAATATAGTCAAAGCCTAGCTCACTTTAAACGGCCGAAGCACTTTTTTATCGTTGATGATTTCCCGAAAAGCAAAGGGCCTAACGGGGAAAAAGTTATGAAGAAAAAACTAGTTGAAATGGCTGAAGAGATGATTGTAGGGCAGAGTCAGTAGGAAAAAACCGGGAATTAATGGAGGGGTTATAATGCGTGCATGTTATATAGAATCATTTGGTGGACCAGACAAAATTAAATATGGAGAAGTTCCAAAACCAGTAGTTGGGGATAAGGATGTATTGGTCAAGATCGCCTCATGTGGAGTTTGTTTTCACGATACATTGACTAGAAAAGGAGTGTTTCCAAGAACAAAGTTACCAGTTATATTAGGCCACCAAGCTGCTGGAGAAGTCATCGAGACAGGTCCTTTAGTAAAAGATATTAAACCAGGGGATCGTGTACTGTGTTTACCATTTTCGACATGTGGTGAATGTGAGTATTGTCTATCAGGCAGGGAGCCACTTTGTCAAAATGCATTATTTGTGGGAGAAGAATTAGATGGGGGATATGCAGAGATGGCTGCCTTACCAGAAACAGCATGGGTCAAGGTTCCCGATGAGGTATCTGACGATGTCGCTTCCGTGTTAGCATGCAGTCTCGGTACTCCTTATCACGCGCTTAAAACGATTGGTGAAGTGCAACCGAATGAAAATGTTGTTATTACTGGGGCGAGCGGAGGCGTTGGGAGTCACGCGATTGAAGTTTTGAGATGGATTGGAGCCCGAATCATAGCGATCACAAGCTCCGATTCGAAGGTAGAGTATTTAAAACAATTAGGTGCCGATGAGGTGATCGTCAACCGTGATGCTACTTATTCAAAAGAAGTCAAAAGGCTCACAAACGGAAAGGGAGCAGATTGCGTGCTAGAAATAGTCGGAGGTGCATACATCCCGGAGAGCTTAAAGAGCTTGAAAAAAGATAGCAGAATTGTACTGGTCGGTAATGTTGCTGGCACACCAACGGAGTTAAAGCCAGCAGTAATGATTTTGAAGCAACTAAGAATGCTAGGAACAAAAGGCGTTACCAGAGCAGAAATGCTAGAAATACTAGAGCTCGTCAAAAATGGTGAACTAAATGTAAACATAAGTGAAACGCATCATTTAGATCAAACATCTGCGATTCATGAACGAATGTCGAATCGAGATACGACGGCAAGAGTTGTGTTACATCCCGATAAGTAAAACATTAGTACCTATTCATACAAAAAGTTTTGGAGGGAATTATGGGCTTACTTAATGGAGTTAAAGTATTGGATTTATCAAGATTATTGCCTGGGCCATATTGTACGTTAATGATGGCTGATTACGGTGCAGATGTCATTAAAGTGGAAGAACCAGGTAAAGGAGATTATATACGTTGGAGAAAGCCAGCAGTTGAAGGGATTGGTGCACGTCATTTAACGATCAATCGAAATAAAAAGAGTATTGAATTAAACCTTAAATCTGAGGAAGGGAAAGAAATTTTTAAACAAATGGCAGCAGAGGCTGATGTCATTTTGGAAAGCTTCAGACCGGGGGTTATGGAACGGCTAGGACTAGGTTATGACGAGATCTCTAAAATAAATGAAGGTATTGTGTATTGTTCATTAACTGGTTATGGCCAGACAGGACCGTATCGCCACTTACCAGGACACGATATCAACTATATAGGGTATAGCGGGATCCTAGGTCTAATTGGAGAAAAGGATGGAAAGCCAGTTGTGCCGGGAGTGCAAATTGCTGACTTAGGTGGAGGAGCGTTAATGGCACTGTCTGGGATTTGCATGGCTCTTTTCCACAAGGAGCGCACTGGAAAAGGGCAGTATATTGATGTATCGATGATGGATGGCGCTGTTACATGGTTATATGCTGCAGCATCAGATTATTTCGCTTCAGGCAAGGTTCCTGAAAGAGGGAAAAATCGATTGGATGGTTATTACGCTTCTTACAATGTGTACGAAACAAAGGATAACAAGTTTCTATCGATTGGAGCATCAGAAGAGAAATTCTG
This sequence comes from Halalkalibacter sp. HAAS-P014, assembly GCF_056619965.1. Lineage (NCBI taxonomy): Bacteria > Bacillati > Bacillota > Bacilli > Caryophanales > Bacillaceae > Halalkalibacter > Halalkalibacter sp. HAAS-P014. The sequence goes on from NZ_JBWQTV010000013.1 coordinate 126,218, forward strand.
GAGGAGATTTTGCGAATTAGTAGAGAAGCCAGAATGGATTGAACTACACGAAGGTTCAGAAGAAATACAAACAAAATTGAAAGAAGAGCTCTCCCATTTATTTAAGACAAAAAATCAACAAGAGTGGCTAGACTTATTGGCGTTAGAAGATACATGTGTAGGTCCTGTTAATGATATAAGCCAAATTTTTTCTGATCCACAAATTATCGATCGAGAATTATTTACAGAAACAACTCATCCAGTCGCCGGAACGATAAAACAATTTGGATTTCCGATAAAGTTTTCAGAAACACCTGGAAAAATTCAATCACACGCACCGATACTTGGTGAGCATACAGAGAGCATACTAGAACAGTTTGGACACACAAATGAAAGCATTGAAAGTCTTAGAAATAAGGGTGTTATAGGTAAGAAACTTTCTATAAATATCTGAATGTTCTAACAAAATATTTTGGGTTGAAGCGATTTTCCCTAAAGAAAGGGAGTACGAAAATTGAACTATCAAAATATTAACGTATCCATAGAAAACGGTGTTTGTACGGTTACATTGAATCGACCAGAAGTGAGAAATGCGATTGTACTTGAAATACGCGAGGAGCTAAGGGATTTTTTCACGCATATAAAAGACAACGATGAAGCGAAAGTCATTGTGTTAACAGGTGAAGGGAAAGCATTTTCAGCTGGTGGTGATCTTAATACATTAAAAGATATCGATGCTGTTTCTGGTAGAAATAGATTAAAAGCAGGTCATGAGATGATCCAGGCCATTTTGAACTTAGAAAAGCCAGTTATTGCAGCAGTAAACGGGGTTGCGGCCGGAGCTGGAATGAGTCTAGCGTTAGCTTGTGACATGATTGTAGCTAGTCGTTCAGCTGTCCTGATTCAAAGTTTTGCCAAGGTAGGGTTAGTTCCTGATTTGGGTTCTATGTACTTCTTGCCGAGATTAATTGGCCGTCAGCGTGCCCTTGAGCTTATGTTTTTCGGTGAAAAGATAACCGCAGACGAAGCAAACAAGATCGGGATCGTCAATCGGGTTGTAGAAGATGAATTGCTTTTAAAGGAAGTTCACACTTTGGCATCAACACTTAGTGAAGGACCAGATATGGCACTAGGTTTGATGAAAAAGTTAGTCAATAGAAGTATGCTGGCTGCCATTGATGAAACGTTTGAATTAGAAGGCTTTGCACAAGGAATGTGTTTAGAGTCAGAAAACTTTCAAGAAGGTATTCAAGCATTCTTTGAAAAACGAAAACCTAAATTTAATAAATAATAGATTATTAGGAGGAATTTGATATGAATTCAGCAACTGTAAAAGAAAATACCGAGTTTCATGAAGAATTAAGAAAGAGTGTTCGCGCGGTTTGCAGCAAATATCCCGATGCTTATTGGAGAGGGCTAGAAGCAAATCAAGCTTATCCTGAAGAGTTCGTGAATGAGATTACGAAAAGTGGTTTCTTATCTGCACTCATACCAGAGGAGTATGGTGGTTCGGGGCTTGGAATCTTAGAAGCTTCTATTATATTAGAAGAAATCAATCGTTCAGGTGGAAATGCAGGGGCTTGTCACGCTCAGATGTATACGATGGGAACTCTACTACGACATGGTAGTGTTGAACAGAAAGCTAAGTATTTACCAAAAATTTCCGATGGTACTCTGAGATTACAAGCATTCGGTGTTACGGAACCAAACACGGGCACGGATACGACCCAATTAAAAACATTCGCAGAGCGTAGAGGGGATAAATATATCGTAAATGGTCAGAAAGTATTTATTTCACGTGCCGAGTATTCAGATTTAATGCTTCTCCTAGTAAGAACAACGCCAATTGATCAAGTGAAAAAGAAGACAGAAGGAATTTCTGTTTTACTCGTTGATTTAAAAGAAGCTGTCGGAAATGGTTTAACAATAAAGCCGATTCGTACAATGATGAATCACGCAACGACAGAGCTCTTTATCGAGGATCTTGAGGTACCTGTTGAAAATCTAATCGGTGAAGAGGGCAAAGGCTTTAAATATATTTTAGATGGTATGAATGCAGAACGGATTCTGATAGCGGCAGAATGTGTAGGGGATGGTCGCTGGTTCATTGAACGTGCTACAAATTATGCGAATGAAAGAGTCGTCTTCAACCGTGCAATCGGTCAAAACCAAGGGATTCAATTTCCAATAGCTCGTGCACATGTAAATATTGAAGCAGCTGATTTAATGCGCTTTCAAGCAGCTAAGCTTTTTGATGAAGGTCAAAAATGTGGTGCAGAAGCGAATATGTCAAAGCTACTAGCTGCAGATGCATCTTGGGAGGCAGCAAATGTTACTCTGCAAACCTACGGTGGGTTTGGATTTGCCGAAGAGTATGATGTTGAGCGTAAATTTAAAGAAACGAGATTATACCAAGTCGCTCCAATATCAACGAATTTAATACTTTCATATGTTTCAGAACACGTACTTGGGTTGCCGAGATCGTATTAATACATTGCATACTATTCACAATCTGAGAAATGAGCATTCTCAGATTGTGAAAAAACTTAGTTTTCAAACACTTGTGATGAGAGTATGGGGGAAAATCAAATGAAAAATGCGTTGATTATAAATTCTGTTAGAACGGCAGTAGGTCGAATGGGTGGAACACTAAAAGATGAACCAGTAGATTTTCTAGCAGCTAAAGTAATTGATGAAATTGTGGTTCGCTCCGGAGTAGAGAAACAGGATATTGATGAGGTCATCATTGGCCAGGCTAAGCAAAGTACAGATGCTCCCAATTTAGCAAGATTGGCTCTATTACGTGCAGGCCTTCCGATTGAAGTAACCGGTTATACTGTCCATCGCCAATGTGGATCTGGTCTCCAAGCGATTAATAATGCGGCGCAACAACTTATGTGTGGGTTGTCAGATATTATCATTGCTGGTGGAGCAGAAAGCATGAGCACGGCTCCTTTTTATATTCGAAATGGGAGATATGGATTTGGTGTTGGAAATACAGAAATACTAGATTCCAATACGGAAAGTCAGCCACGTGCACAACCTATTGAAACATATGGGAACTTAACCATGGGTCTCACTGCAGAAAATTTGGCTGAAAAATATCAAATTTCAAGACAAGAGCAAGATGAGTTTGCGATGCGTAGTCAAGAGCTGGCTCAAAATGCGATTGAACAAGGGCTATTTGAAAAACAAATTGTCCCATATGAAGTGAAACAAAAGAGAGAGACAGTCCTATTTGATAAGGATGAACATCCACGCTCAACTAGTATTGAAAAGTTACGTACCTTGAAGCCTGTATTTAAGGAGAATGGTACAGTCACTGCGGGAAATAGCAGTGGACGAAACGATGGAGCGGGTGCTGTGTTGATGATGACAGAGGAAGCAGCCAATAAATACGAAGCACAGCCAAAGGCTAAAGTCATAGCTCAAGCAGTAGCGGGGGTATCCCCGGAATTAATGGGAATTGGGCCTGCACCTGCCACAAGAAAGGCTTTACAACAAGCAGGATTAACGTTAGATGATATTGGACTCATTGAGCTAAATGAAGCGTTCGCAGCACAATCGCTTGCTGTAATTAAGGAACTAGGTCTAGATATCAACCGAGTGAATGTTAATGGTGGAGCAATTGCTTTAGGTCATCCAATTGGTGGAACAGGTGGAGTATTAATGACAAAGCTGCTTCATGAAATGGAAAGACGTGGAGAAAAGTATGGATTAGCTACATTTTGCATTGGTGGTGGGCTTGGAATTACAACGATAGTGGAAAATCTCCAAGTTTAAGTACTGAATCCTCTTAAACTAGTAGCTATAACAATAAGGGGTGAACTGAATGAATATGCCGACAGAAGAGTGGGAGGCACTATATCGCACGAGACAAACAAGTTCTAAAGAAGCAATCGCTCACATTGAATCTTTTCAAAAGGTTTTCCTTGCACCTTTCTGCAATGAGCCACAAACACTCGTTGAAGAGCTAGTACGACAAAAAGACCGAATGCATGGTGTTTCTCTTTATAATCTTGTAATTGGTAGCCCGTGTTTATACGCCGATCCAACGTGTCACTCGCACTTTAACATACGTACATTTTTGGGTTCTCCACTTCTAAAAAGTGCCTATATGGACGATGTGTGTGACTATGTACCAGTGAATCTATCGGAAATTCCTCGATGGTTAGAAGATGAAAAAATAGACATAGCCCTGATCCAAGTGTCACCACCTAATCAGGAAGGATACTGTAACCTTGGTATTTCGGTCGATACAGTACAATCTTTAATTAAGAATGCTGTAAAAGTAATCGCACAAGTAAATAATGAACTTCCTTTCTCATCAGGAGAAACACTTGTACATGTATCAGAGATTGATCATTTCGTCTGTTCTGATCGCCCATTGCTCACGATTCCAAGTGGAGAACCTTCAAAAGAAGAAATGGCAATTGGAAGGTACGTGGCAGAACTAATACCAGATTATGCTACCGTTCAAGTGGGACTTGGCAAAATTGCAGATAGCGTACTAATATCGCTTAGATCAAAAAAAGGACTGGGCATTCATTCAGGATCAATTACAGATACGGTTATGGAGCTTATGAAGCAAGGTATCATTACAAATGAGCATAAAGAGATTAATCGAAATCGAACGGTATGTACCACTATTACAGGTACTAGTGAATTATATCAATTTGCCCATTATAACCCAAATATTGAGTTGTACCCCTCAGACTATACACATAATGCAGCAGTCATATCCCGAATAAGTAACTTTCATTCGGTTAATTCAGCATTAGAGGTTGATTTATTTGGGCAAATAAATGCTGAACAAGTAGGCGAGTACCCAGTTGCTGGTGTAGGTGGGCAAATGGACTTTATACGTGGAGCGAGATTATCTCAAGGAGGTAAGGCCATTATCGCTTTACCATCAACAGCGAAAAGAGGAACTCAGTCACGTATTAAGATCAAGACTTCTTACGTTACTTCGATCAAATCAGAAATTGATTATGTAGTGACGGAATTTGGAATAGCGAAATTATTTGGCAAATCGCTAAATGAGCGTGCAAAAGAATTGATTTCGGTTGCTCATCCAGATTTTCGTGATGAACTTTCACATAGCTTACGAACAAGGAGTGCAGGTGTATAAACCAGCATTAGAAATGATAACAGTTCCAAAATAAATACTTACAGACAGACGCTGAGGGAGAGATGAAATGTGAATGTTCAAGGACGCGTAGTATTAGTTACTGGTTCAGGAAGTGGGATAGGGGAAGGAATTGCAAAGAAACTTGCCGAGAAGGGTGCAAAAGTAGTTATTAATGACATTGACCTAGCTAAAGCCGAACAGGTAGCACATTCCATTAATGCAGAAGGATACGAAGCGATAGAAGTGCAAGCAGATATTACGGATACAGAACAAGTAAATGAAATGACAAGCAAAATTATAGAGAAGTATGGAAGAATTGATATTCTCGTTAATAATACGGGAGTCGTACGAGACAATTTAATTTTAAAGATGCCAGAAGAAGACTTTGATTTTGTGATGAATGTGAACTTAAAAGGGGCTTGGGTTTGTTCAAAGTCTGTACTTGGATACATGAAGGATCAAGAATATGGCCGAATCATTAATATTTCTTCTCGTGCATGGCTTGGTCAGGCTGGTCAATCAAACTATTCTGCATCAAAAGGGGGACTCGTGAGTTTAACTAGAGCCCTTGCAATAGAGTTTGCTAAATATAATGTCACAGTTAACTGCATTGCACCTGGTTTAATTGATACACCACTTATTCAAAACCTTCGAGAAGATGTCCAGGAAAAGCTTATCCAAGCACAGCCAACACCAATGATTGGTCAGACTTATGACATTGCCAATACAGTTTTATTTTTCTCTTCAGAAGAGGCCCGTTACATTACCGGTCAAGTCTTACATGTAGATGGTGGGAAAAGTTTAGGTGCGAGAAATGTGTAACCAATTTTCAGCCAATAACCTTAATCTAATAGAAAGGTTAAGGTTTTTCCACTTCTATGAAAATAAAATGTTCAAATTCTTTTTGGGAGTCAATCCAGACATAGGAATAGATTTACCGATGGGAGGTTAAATGTATGGAACTACCTGAACGTGTGACGATAAATGAGGTAGGTTTAAGAGATGGTCTCCAATTAGAGACAAAAATTCTCTCAATTGATGAAAAATGCATGCTGTTAGATCAGCTTGAACAGGCAAATATATCCACAATTGAATTTGGTTCATTTGTGCATCCCAAAGCAGTTCCTCAGATGGCAAATACTAAAGACCTTTTTTATGCTATTCGCTCGAAAGGAAATCTTAATTTAACGTCTTTAATCCCAAATTTAAAAGGGGCTCAAATCGCTTCAGAAATTGGTGTGAAGGAAGTCAATTATGTGTTTTCCATCAGCAATACTCATAATGAACAAAATGTAAAAAAATCCACTCAAGCCTCTCTAGAAGAATTTAATAGGATCAAAAACTATTGTGATAGTCATGATATTTTAGTGGATGTCACGTTGGCTACCTCATTTGGATGTCCGTTTGAAGGGGAAATAGCTGAGGAGCAAGTATTTCAAATAACAGATATCCTTGTAGAGCAAGGTGTTCATATTTTGACTTACGCAGACACAACCGGAATGGCCGATCCACTACAAGTGTTTACCTTAGTATCAAACGCTAAAATCAAATATCCGGATCAGGTCTTTGGTTTACATTTTCATAATACAAGAGGAATGGGACTTTCAAACGTTTTAGCTGGGTTACAAGCTGGCGTCACCCGTTTTGATGCTGCCCTAGGTGGGATTGGTGGATGTCCGTTTGCCCCTGGTGCAACAGGTAATGTTTGTACAGAAGATGTCGTCCATATGCTAGAAAGAATGGGGATAGCGACAAATATTAATCTAGATAAATTACTTGAGACTTCGAAGTTGTTAGAAACAGTATTAGAGCATGAACTCCCTGGGCAAGTGGCAAAGGCAGGAAAAAGCACAAGGAGGTACCCGGTTCCAAATAGAATATAACACAAATAGACGTTTGTTAAACAAAAAGGTGAGGTGGAAACAATGCAAATGAAAAGTGCTGAAACTAAAGGGGAAATGATGAAGGTGAAAGAGACAGTTAGTGTTGCAAGACATGATCGTTATGAAGGAATTTATACGTTAATGCTTAATAGACCTGATTCTATGAATGCAATGTCAACACAAATGGCAGTAGATATTATCGACTCGCTACAAGAACTGAAAAAACAAGAGGATTTGAGAGTGCTTGTTATGACGGGCTCTGGCAACAAAAGCTTCTGTGTTGGTGCGGATTTAAAAGAGAGAAAGGGAATGACACGTAAACAGTGGCAAGAACAACATGACATTTTCGAAGATGCAGCTGAGTCAATACGAAAATTTCCATTCCCTGTTTTTGCTGCAATCAATGGATTTGCTCTGGGAGGAGGGCTTGAACTTGCATTAAATGCCGACTTCAGAGCAGCAGCAAGTCATGCCAAAATGGGATTTCCTGAATCAAAACTAGGAATTATCCCTGGAATTGGAGGAACACAGCTTTTGGCCAGGGCTATCGGCGTTGGAGCAGCAAAAGAGATGTTATTTAGAGGAAATCAAGTTGTAGCAGAAGAAGCAAAACAACTAGGAATCATTAATCACATTTTCACTAGTGATGAACTATTAGATAATGTGTACGAGATTGCAAAGGAAATTTCAAAAAATGCACCACTCTCTTTGAAAATGTTAAAAGCTTCTGTTGACAATGGCATGCAAACGGATCTCACTACGGCCTTATCGATTGAACTTCAAAGTTATTATAAGTGTGCTGATTCAGAAGATCGAGTAGAAGGCATTAACGCATTTAATGAAAAACGTGCACCACGGTGGCAAGGGAAATAAGGGGACTTGGAGGAGCGTGGGGACGGTTTCTCGTGCTTCGTGGCCCTTTGATTAGAATAATTGTTTCTAACAATCAACAAAAACACATGGAAGATTAATTTTGTATACTATTCATGGCTACGCACATCGCCTATAGGGTAGTGAAAAAGGGGAAAACACCCTTTTTTACTACCCTTGGACGGTTCTAATGCTTCCTCCAGATGAGAGGAGAACGGCAATCAGAGGGGACTATCCAAAAGGAAGCGCGAGACATGTCCCCGCGCTCATTCATCCTTCTTATAATATAGTTTTAATTCTTTTAAGAACGTGTTAAGTGCTGGATTTGTATCACCTTCATGCCAGACTACTCCCCAATGATAATTTAGATTTTTCCCTTCTATCGGTATCTTTCTATGATTTTTATCTCCGAAATTCCGAACATATTTTGGTAATATCGTAATGGCGAAACCGGAATCTACTAGCAGGAAAAGTGCTTCTATTTGATTCACTTGGAAAGCAATTTTGGGGGGGAATCCTTCCTCTTTACATAATTTAGCGATTAGGTTATAACTCCCGGGTGCTTCAGATGTAGACATGATGACAAAGGGTTCGTTTTTTAATGAGGCAATTGGTATCTTATCTAGAGTCGACAAATGGTGATCGATGCTAGCGATTACAACCATTTCACCTTGAATAAACGTTTCCCATGAAAGGTTTGGAAATCGTTCCATTCCGGAAGAGTATGTAAAGCCAAGGTCTATCTCTTTATTATCTACTGAATTCATAAGTAAGGCAGCATTCATTTGATGGGGGAGAATTTCTATTAATGGATACTTTTTTTGAAACATTCTTAGAAAATTGGGGAGAGACTCCATATATTCTACAAACCCTATTTTTAATGTTCCTATAATTCCTTTATTTGCTTTACGGGTGTCTAAAATCGCTTCCTGATATTGTTCTACTATTTTTTTAGCTCTTTCATAAAAAATTTCACCAGCAGAAGTTAACTCAACTGTTCGTTTATTCCTAAAAAATAGTTTGACCTCAAGCTCTTCTTCTAATAATGCTATTTGCTTGCTTATTGCTGACTGGGATACATAAAGGTGCTTACTGGCTTCGCTAAAATTCAAATGTTTGCAGACTTCAAGAAAGTATTGTAAGCGAGTAGTATCCAAGATTACACCACCTATATATTTTTCTGATAAATTTGAACTTTTATACGATTATGGTACAGGTCCTATGACAATATTGCAAGTTTGGAATAACTGTTATTCCTTTTCGATGTTTCAAAGTTCTGAATTTATAGTTTAGTATAAGTAATGTAAACGTTTCCAAGAACAAAGATAATCGATAACAACCATTTCTTAAATATCATGAATTCATAGGAGGTTTTAATGATGATTAGGAGTTCAGAAGAGAAAGGTTTAGGTTTCGCGCAAACTGTTAACGGACCTGTGCCGGTTAGGGAACTGGGAGTTGTCCTCATTCGCGAGGCTCTCCTCTCCGTCGTGCCTGGGGCTGAACTTGCCCCTGAAATCAACATTGATGAGCAACAAGTTTTTGAGACCTTGCAGAAGGCTCTCATTGAATATCGTAATCTAGGTGGCAAGACAATTGTCGACTGTGGCGGGATGGCTCAAGGTCGCAATATGGTACTTTACCAACTTCTCTCTAAAGAGACAGGTGTACATATCGTAGCTTCGACCGGACTAGGGCGCGAACGAATGGTGGGTGGTTATTTCACCATGCCACCGACGATGATGTTGAACCCACCGAAACCACTCCCAGTAGAATACTTGGCAGATCTGTTTATTAAAGAGGTTACAGAGGGAGCTGTCGTACCGAAACGCTTTCGCTCAGGACCCGCTGGTGTAATCTGCGTTGCTGCTAGTCAAGGAAGCATCACGATGTTCGAGGAGCAACTTTACCGGGCTGCTGCTCAAACAGCACTTGTTACAGGAGCTCCCTTATCAATTCAGGTCGGGGCTGACGCTGCGTATGAGCTCGACATCCTTGAGCGTGAAGGCCTTGCTCTTGACCGAGTCATCGTCGGGGGACTCGATCGCCTAGAACATAATGTTGAGGTCGTTTCGATTGCACGAAGGGGTGCGATTGTTGCATTCGATCATGCAGGCTGGTCTCCGACAGATGGCTTTATCGACGAACGCCAACGAGCAAAGTCGATGCTCGAACTGTTTGAGGCGGGTCTTGGTGATAAAGTGCTTGTTTCAAGCAACGCTGTTGGCTGTGCATTTGGCCATGAGTTGCCACTTACCGGTTTCTCTCATCTGCTTGGCTCATTCATGCCAATCTTGCGTCAGGAAGGTGGCACAGAAGATCACATCGGTATTTTGTTAGAAACTAACCCACAGCGACTACTTGCTTTTGACACAGCGGTCGTTGCACAAACCAAATAGGATAAAAGAGGAGTGAGGATATTATGGGAAAAGTAAACACAGTTCTCGGCCCGATTGCAACGGAAGCACTTGGGATCACGGCGATGCACGAGCACATTGGGTTTGGAATACCAGGCCATGAATTGGATCCAAAGTGGTGGACACCCCACAACGTTATGTTAGAAGCTGCACTTACGAAGCTTAGCCGCTTCCATGAACTTGGAGGGCGTACGATCGTTGATTGTTCTGGGATGGGCTTTGGACGCGACGTCGCGTACTACCAAGTCATCTCGAAGGAAACAGGTGTGAATATTATTGCATGTACGGGATTCTGGGCAGGTGATGGGATACCAGCGTATTTCCATGACAAGTCGGTTGAGTATTTGGCTGATCTCTTCTGCCGTGAGATCACAGATGGAATCGATGGGACGAACGTGAAGGCCGGTGTCATCAAAGTTGGCGTTAGCAACGGTGGATTAAGCGAATTGGATGAACGCATGTACCGTGCAGCAGCTCGGGCAGCGCAAGCTACTGGTGTTCCGGTCCTTACACATTTATCGAAAGATGCTAATCATCAAATGGATTTGTTTGAGACTGAAGGCCTAACGTTAGACCGCGTGGTTATCGGTCACGCAGATCATGCTTTTGATTGTGATCCTGAACGCGATTTTATGGTAGCGAAGCGTGGGGCATTTGTAGGATATGACACGATCGGCTACGACACCGAGAAGGCAACGCCGGATAAACCTGCACCTCCATGGTCGCGTCCTCGGGCTGAACGTCTGAGTCAAATCGTTAATTTCCTCGAGACAGAGGGACCACAGCGTGCCATCCTTTCCACGGATGCAAATTGTTTTCCACTGGGTTTTGAGTCTACACCGAATTCGGTTACAGAACTGCTAGAAGTCTTTGTGCCGGATCTTAGGGCTTCAGGTATCAAAGAGGAGACGATTGAACAGCTTTTAGTAAACAACCCGGCGCACCTCCTAACGATGAGTTGATTAACCATAGTGGTCAAGTTAACACAACACTGCTGTGAATGATTCCCCTAGACATTGTGGCACTGAGAAACGTATACGTTTTTTGCTAGTTGAAAATCTACAACACCTGTATCCTCATAGCGTTGCAGGTGTTGTGGAAAAAATTCGGAGGAGTGAAAAAATGGACAATTCGATACGTGTCATTACGATTAAGTGTACCTTTGGCCGTTCAGCCTCGTATGCTTACTACATCGATGCCACACAACCCGTTCTAATTGATACCGGGGTCGTGGCGTCACCTGTACAGGTGATAGCGCCAGCTCTTGCAAGACACGGCCTACGACTTGAAGATATACGCTGGATTTTACACACTCATGGTCACGCCGATCATATAGGAGGAACACGAGCGATATGGGAGCAAACAAAAAGACAGGCAGAAGTGGTCATTCACGAGGCAGATGCTTCGTTACTAAGCGATCGACGTTCTCATATTACGAGTCATGATCGGATTCAAAGACAATATTTAGATGCGTCAACTTATGCTCAACAGACAGGCATTTTAATGAAGGTCATCGGAGACGAGGTAGAACCTACGCAAAAACTCGTCGGTGGAGAGCGCCTGTCGCTGGGAGATGATGTGTCTATAACCGTAATACCTACCCCAGGGCACTCTTTAGGTTCGGTAACATACTTGCTTGATGGTCTTGACTGGGCTTTTGCGGCTGATGCTGTACAAGTGTGTGGTACGATCAACACTCGCTTTCCGTCCATTGAGAAGCCTACCCTTTACCGTCAAAGTTTGAAGCATCTTCTCGAGGATGTACAACCTAAGCGTTTATATTTGGGGCACAACTTTCTCGACCCAAGTGGGGTGGCGATGAGCGAACAGCTAGATGGAGCTGATGTTTCTGCTGTGCTACGAACGAGCCTCGAGGTGGAGGAGCGAATTGCTGATGTAGCCAAACGGCACCTGGTAAGTGGGAAAGGGTTCGATGAGAATGATGATATGTACGCGCCGTTCACGGCTATTGCTAAAGAACTTGGATACACTGGCGATACACGAATTTTGCCTTCACCGTTCTTTGTCACGATGAATGGGTATCGAGAAGAACTTGTATAGTGGATCGAAGAATTGGAGCAAGGTTCGTAAACTTGCTTCCCAATAGTGCTTTTTCTATCTAAGCAAAGTATGAAATATAAAAAAGATTGGTGTAATGTTATAATAATATGATTTTGTAAAAGGGAAACAAAGGTTTTTATAGAATATTCAGAGTGACTTCTTCTTTAGGAGAAGCTGAGATGAGTTCAGAGTTGAAAAATAATCGACGATGAAATTGAATCCACAAAAGACAAAATGGATCTAAAAGATGAATAGGGGGAAGAGTTGATGGCTATTAAAGCATTAAAAAGCAACGTCCTAGGAAAGAGAGAGTCTACTCGTGAATCGATCATTGAAGTACGTAATTTAGATCAAAGGTTTAAGACGACTTCTGGTAACACTGTTGTAGCCCTCGAAAATGTGAATGTTAGTATAGGGGATACCGAATTTTTAGCAGTTCTAGGTCCAAGTGGTTGTGGGAAAAGTACATTGATGCAAATCATGGCAGGCTTAGTGAAGCCAACTTCAGGAGAAGTACTTTTAAAAGGAAAGCACGTGAAAGGTGCAAGCCGTGACATTGGCATCGTGTTTCAACGACCAGCACTATTCCCTTGGAGGTTGGTAATCGATAATGTCATGTTGAGTGCTGAAGTACTAGGTATGGATAAGGCACAAGCCAAAGTGCGAGCTCAGGAATTACTGGAATTAGTAGGGCTAGGTGATGCAGGAAAACTATATCCGTATGAATTATCTGGTGGGATGCAGCAACGTGTTAGTATTGCTCGAGCTCTGATGCATGATCCTGAAATTTTATTCATGGATGAACCGTTTGGTGCCTTAGATGCCCTAACACGAGAAACGATGGGGATAGAGTTGCTACGTATTTGGGAAATGAAACGTAAAACCGTAGTATTTATTACTCATAGTGTGACAGAGGCACTTTTCTTGGCTGATCGTGTACTCGTGTTGTCACCTCGTCCAGGAAGAGTAGCAGAAGATTTTAAAGTCGACTTAGGTCGTCCCCGTAATCTTGAAGTCATGTCAACACCAGAATTCAATGAGGCCGCTCAACACCTTCGTCATTTACTTGGTGCGACAATAGGAGAATGAATTTATATCAGTATTTTATAATCAGGTAATTGCTAAGAAAGGGGAACTAACATGTTAAAAGTAAATACTCAAAGTAAACCAACAAAACTAAAAATGCGTTCTTGGAATCCTGATTATTTATTGATTCCTGCGGTGTTTGTTGCTTTTATAATTATCTGGGACTTAATTGTTACTATTTTTGACATTCGGTCAGTTATTCTTCCAAGACCATTAGCAGTGTGGCAATCGTTTATAAGTGGTTTAAATCCAGGGGGAGCTTTAAATTACTATCCCCATTTTCTGACGACACTCTATGAAGTACTTGCTGGTTTCGTAATTGGATCATTGATTGGTATTTTCCTTGCTTTATTATTATCACAAATTCCGTTACTCGAACGGGTATTTAAACCATTTATTGTGGCATTTCAAAGTGTACCTAAAATTGCTGTTGCCCCTTTAATTATCATCTGGTTCGGTTATGGAATGGGATCAAAAGTTGTGCTAGTCATTTTGATTGTCTTTTTCCCAGTACTTGTAAACGCTTTAAGTGGTTTCAAATCTGTGGAACCAGAGCGACTAGCAGTCATGCGTTCATTAGGTGCTTCGAAATGGAACACTTTTAGAAAACTTGTATTACCAGGTTCGCTACCTTTCTTGTTTGCAGGTCTTGAAGTTGCATTAGTTCAAGCGATAACAGCAGCCATTGTTGCGGAGTTTCTTGCTGGCCGTGAAGGGTTAGGCGTTCTCATCATTCAAATGGAACAAGTTTTGAACACGGCTGGTATATTTGGAGTCCTTGTTATTCTAGCTTTGCTTGGGTGGGGGTTAACGATGATCCTCAATCTAATACGTAGAAAGCTTGTGTTCTGGTCGGATGCAGAGCGAAATTAGAAATAGAATAAAAAATGTAAGATGATTGATTAACTAGAAAATGGGGTGCTTACATGAAAAGGATTCTGAATTTACAAAAAAGTCTTGTGGTGGTGTTTTTGACTGGCCTGCTATTATTCATTAGTGCATGTGCGTCAACTGACACTGGATCACCTAGTAACTCAGCATCAGGTAACCAGTCAGATTCTGAGGAGAAACCTTTAGATAAAATTGTTGTCGCTACGCCGTTTGTTTTAGGCTCATCTAGTGGAATTCCAACGTGGCTTGGTGAACCGTTAGGGTATTTTGAAGAAGCAGGATTAGATGTTGAAATTGTCTCGTTACCAGGTAGACCAGCCGAAGTATTTGGATTAGTAGTTGCTGGACAGGCGGATGTTGGAACGTCTCAACCGGATGCTCTTGTTTATCCGATGGCAGAAGGAAATGATCAAGGTATCGCTTATACGTTTACACCTTATCAACAACCAGTGTTTGGAATTGTTGTAGATGAATCAAGTGATATCAATTCCCCAAGAGATCTTGAAAACAAAACAGTTGGTGTGACCTCTCTAGGTGCTCCATTTGAAACGTTTATGCATGCAAATGTCATTGAAGATGGAGGAGACCCTTCAACCGTTGATGCGGTTGCTATTAACAGTGTAACAGCAGCTATGGAAAATTTAAGAGGAGGACGTATGGATGCATTAGTAGGGAATCAAGCCGATTTGGCTTTAGCTTCACTCGTAACTGGAGCGGAAACGAGAATGTTACCTTTCCCTGAAGAAGTGGCAGAAGGCTTTGGTGCTGGATTTGTTATGCAAAGGGATGCGGATGAAGAGAAAAGTGACATCGTTGCTCGTTATATCCAAGCGGTCGTAAAAACAGCCGTTTTTGCTCAAGAAAATCCAGAGGAAGCAGTGAGGTTAAACTGGGAACTTTATCCTGCATCTAAGCCAACGGATAAATCGGAAGAGCAGGCGCTAGAGGAAGCCATCGTATCATTAGGTGTAACCGTTAATAATTATCAACCGGCCTCTGATGGTCAATGGGGATATATTTCAAAAGAACGCTGGGAAAAATTCGTAGCATCTAATGGATTCGCAGATGAAATTCCAGACGTGTCAGTCCTCTATGATTACTCACTCCTCGATAAAATTAACGATTTTGATGAGGAAGCAGTTAGAGAGCAGGCAAGGAATTATTAAGTAGTGGAAGCTTGGGAAGGGTGAGGAAGCCTGGGGGCGACGGTTCTTGTGCTTCCTCCAGATAACAAGAGAACTATCAGATACAGTACAGACCAGCTAAATAGAGATAAGGGGAAGCGCGAGAACAAGCGCTTCCCTTATCTGTTCTGAAGTACTATCGGTTCAGGCCTGGTCCTCCTGAACTTGGCTTACACTCGAAGCTTGTGGCAACTTCTGGGTCACCTTTTGTATAGCGAGCTACCGATGGGTAAGGGCATAGTGGACGAGAACGGTCCGCTGCCCATGTGGAAGGCACATCGTCGTTAACGCCACCTGGATTACCCTCGCCACGCGCTGTCGCTGTAATTCGGTCCGGTGCTTTACCGTATTCAACCCAATCGATTAAAGCGCCCAAACCGTCAAATTGATCGGTGGCAGGGCCGCCTCGGGAGTGCGCCATGCCAGGGATTTCGAAGTAGTGGGCGAACTCATCGGCTTTGTTTCTGTAGTTTGCATTAAGCTCTTCGTACCAACGCGCCGTGTCATCAGCCGAGAAGACTCCGTCAGAGGCGCCGTGATAGACGATCAACTTCGCTCCTGAATCGCGCATAGAGTCCAGATTAGTCGGGTCCGGAGGCGTCATGAACTCCATCGCACTTTCGGTGTAGAGCTCGTTGGAATTATAGATTGTCTGTCCTTGAGTGTCCAAATCAAAGTTCAGCGCATAGCCAAGCGTATCGTTCATCATGCTAGGACTCTCTGGTGGCGTTGAGAAAATGTATCCAACAGCCACAGGGTCTCGGTTACTTACGGAGCTATTAAACTTCCAACTGGCCCAATTTTCACTAACGAGTCCCGGATCAAATGGGAACGAAGAATAGAACTCTTCCCCGTCACTAGTGCGAGCTCCTGCGAAAACATCTTTAACCACTTGCTTTTGCTCTTCAGTCAGACAAGTACCGTCCCGTTCTGCATCGCAAGTTGGGACATCTCGCTCAACGTCGAAAACTTGTTGGCAACGCTCTTTGTCTTGTACCATACCATCAACAAGTCGGTCCAAGCCATCACAGCGGTCAAGGATCGCTTGTGCAAGCACTTCACGCTCTGCTGGAGGCAGCGCAGTCTCTAAGTCGTCCTTAGTTGTTGCAACTTTTGCCCATTGCTGAGCACCCCACAGCTGGGCAACTGCCGACTTAGGCAAGTTGAACCCAGGCGCCCCAGCTAGGAATTCGTCGTACTGATCTGCGTAGCGGGAAGCAGCTACCATTGCATGTCGCCCTCCGTTGGACGTGCCGGCAATGTATGAGCGATCAGGCTCACGACCGTACGCCTCCTCGATTAAGCTCTTAGCCATTGGCGTAAGCGTTCCGACTGCTTGGTAGCCGTAGTCTAGACGTGCCTGTGGATCAAGTCCGAAAAGGGGATTCTGTGATCCGCTATGGCCTGCATCTGAACTCAAAACAGCGAATCCCATCTGCAGTCCGTTTTCTAACTGACCACCTGTGAAACTTCCTAGTGCAGGGACAACATTTCCATCCAATCCACCATTAGCTTGGTAGAGGAATCGTCCCTCCCAATCTACGGGAAGTCGCATTTCAAAACCGATCGCATAGGTCTGGCCGTCTACAGGGCTCACTCGCTCATTCATTTTGCCCTTGATGAGACAATGCTCACCAACCGGATTACCGGCATTGGTAAGCGTTCCCTCAGTAACGACCTCTACCGATGTGATAGTGGTTTGATCAAAGTCAAAAGTGTCTTTTAGATCCACACACGCCTCTAAAGTGCCTGGTTGTGCGGGCTCTAGCTGAGGGATTGAATCGTTTGACCCCTTATTAGGTGTCGATTTGTTTGCATTTTCTTGATGTGAGGAGTTGTTTCCTGTTAAAGCGTTTCCACTATTCGCCATAGCAAAGGAAGGAATTAACGCCATAACGATAAGAACGGCTGTTAGTAGAATGGAAAAACTTATTTTCTTATTCATAGATTTTCCCCTTTCATAAAGATTGTATCTAGCACAAGGATTGTACACAATATTATGAAAATTTTGCGCCGTCTTGATATAGGAATTGAAACTTAAAATTCATATGCAGTGATTGAAGGATATTTATGGAGCATGGGGACGCTTCAGCTGCTTCCTCATGAATCGTCCATGAAGCTTTTGGGAAAGTAAAATTAGGCTCAACTGAATTGTCTCTCTTATTTAATGTGTAAGCTCCTTTCTTAGACTATCACTTATTGGAAGGTTTTTGATTGGGAATAGTAAAAGCATGAACCCGGGTTGATGGGCTCATGTTTTTTTGTCGTAGGTAATGAATGGTCGAGCCCACTTTTACGAGTTTTGCGATGTCCTTTTTTATGGGCTCTACAGCATGAAGGATTCGTACCTGCGTGGGACTTCTGCTTTTGGCCGATTTAGAATTTTGTGAAGTTCCGTTTGATATCATCCTTTTCAATATATTTATTACTATCTGACTAGAGCATTTTAACCATATAGCTTATAATAACAATATTTGGTAGTAAGGTGGAAACTATGAAAATTTGAATATAATGACAAAACAAATAAGGAGCATTCATAATTGGGAACTCTACTATTTTTCTTTTTATTAGGGATTGGACTTGTTATCCTGCCTAAATACTTGAGCTTCAGTCGGTCAAAATTCGGAGCTACTAGTGGATACGGTTTTTGGAAAACGTTATTTGATAAAGGAGTTTATGGTGAATTTATGACTTTTTCTTATCTAGAAAAGGTAGAGGGATACCAGAGGCTCATGACCAATTTGTACATACCAAAGAAGGATGGTTCAACTACTGAGATTGATTTAATCATGATCTGTCAGACTGGTATTTATGTATTTGAATCGAAGAATTACAGTGGATGGATTTTTGGTGATGAGAAAAGTAGAAACTGGACGCAAACTCTGCAAAGCAGGCAGAAAAATCGATTTTTTAATCCAATTTGGCAGAACAAAGGACATATCAATGCTTTGAAATTGAAAGTAGGGCTAGATGATCAGAATCTCTATAAATCTTACATTGTATTTAGTGAGCGATGCACACTTAAGAAAGTTACGGTGACGTCGCCAAATGTGAAAGTGATCAAGAGAAATGAACTATTGAAAACGATAAAGAAAGAGATTGAGGGTAGCTCTAAAGTACTAACAACGCAAGAAGTGGATCAACTCTATGCGAGGTTACAGAAATACATACTCGTTGATGATGTGATAAAGAAAGTTCATGTTGATAGGGTTCGGCGAAAGAGGAGTTAGGAAGTGTGAGAACCGCGGCAGCGCTCCTTGGAAATTGCTACAAAGCGTTGTTTGCTATTAAATTGGGCAAAATTGCCGTTATATTAACAATTTCGCTGTTATATTACGAAAATCGCCGTTATATCAGCGAATTCGCCGTTATATTTGCAAAATTGCTATAAAACGTGATTTCGTAAGGGTATTGCCTAGTCTTAAAGGGCATTTTGAAGGCAAATGAAGCGTTAGAAGTAGAAAATACTACACTTTCAATCTATTTTGTGAAAAAGTGTGCTGTTTTTTCATTATAATGATTATTTTTCGTTGCCATGCTACTAGTTAATGAAAAATAACAACCTTTTGATTGGCTGCTGAAATCCTTTCACCGGCAGTTACGGTTCTGCTGCTTCCTCTAGTTGCCAGAGAACTAGGACAGAGGAAGCGCGAGAACCCGAGGCTGGTGAAAAAGCATCTCGAAGAAGCGCAATGGCTCCACACGTTACGCGCCTTACTATGAGAACCCACCCATAGTAAGGCTTTTTAAAAGAGGGTAACGGCTACGCACATTGCCTATAGGGGAGTGAAAAAGGGAAAAGCGCCCTTTTCACTCCCCGAGCAATTCCCTAAAAATATTTCAACCAATAATAAAAAAACATCCAATTTTGTATTAAAATAGTAATAGGTAGATATAAGGAGAATCTTGGGGTGAACATAAGTATTACTTAGGGAGTAGAGAGGGTTTTTACTATGGGGTGGAAAAAGGATCTCGATCGGGCCTTATCCAAGTGGAAAGAGCTAGTGAGTGGTCATGATGATTATAGATACATTTTAGAGGAAGTTACGGCGATTCAACAAGACTTGAAGGAGCCTCCTATTGTGATGATAGCAGGGGAGTTTAAGGCGGGGAAATCGACGTTTATTAATGCTTGGTTAGGAGAGAAGATTTTAACGGCGGATGTGACTCCTGCAACAGCTGTCGTCACAAAATTAACGTACGGGAAGACGAAGAAAGTAATCGGTCATTTTAAGAATGGTGAAACGAAAGAATACGACGAACAGTGGTTGGAGCAATTAACAGCAGAGCGGGATGGTCGCTTCAACTTTGTCCGTAAGCAGCTTTCTCATATTGAGTTGAAACTTCCGGTTGAGCAATTACAGCACGTGACGATCGTTGATTCGCCGGGGCTCAATGCGACGATCGACCACCATACTGATGCAACGGAAATGTTTTTGCATCGAGCTGATAAGATGATTTGGTTGTTTAATTATCAGTTTTTTGGGACAAGTACGGAAGTGGCAGAACTAAAGAAAATTAATGAATTAGGTATTACGCCGATCGGAGTCGTCAACCGGATTGATCTTCATGATGAAGAGGAAGAAGATTTGGATGAGTTCCTAGATGCAGAAAGGCGAAAGTTTCGTAGTTTGCTCAGTGGTCTGACTGGAGTCTCTGCTCTTGAAGCGTTAGAAGGAAAGCTTGAAGGGAATGACACGAAATTAAAATGGAGCAATTGGACTGAGGTTGAGAAAATCTTTGAAACGTTGAAAGAAGAGGACACCAAGCCACAACGGATGTTTGAACGGCTTAAGAAACCACTGCAACAACTTGATCAATTATGGATTAATGAAAAAGCTGATGCCGACTTTTACCATTTGGAGCCATTGGTTTACTCCTTTTTTGATCGGGATTTACCGAATGTTCTGAAGGGACGAGAGAAAATAGAAGAGAAGCTCGTTCAACTAGATCAGGAGTTTCGTAACGTTGATGAGGGGATTGCAAACGTCTCAAACATTCAATCTTTTGAAGAGTTGAGTGAATCAATCAACGGTGCAGGAATTGATCTTAGCAAGAAAAATTGGAAGGACAAAGTCGAATTCAAGCTTCGTAGATATCAGCGTGAGTCATCAGAGTATAGCGACCACCTCAGGGAATTGGAAGCTGAGGAGAAGCGTTTGAAAGACTGGTGGGCGACGCTTTGGGGTGCGAAGTTTTTTGGGAAGAAAAAGGTTAGACAGTTTGGACAGGAACAATTTACGTATAATGTCGAGGCAAGAAAGCTACAGGAGAAGAAAGAAGCTATTAATTCGAAACGTAATTCATTGAGTCGCTTGTTAAAGGAATGGGCAACGATTCATGAGTTTGGTTTACGGAAACCACTTGAAAAGCAGATAAAAGAAACGGAGATTCTCTGTAAAAAATGGAATAGCGAGTATACAAAAGTGAGTCAAACGTATCGAGAATTTGGTGAGGGACAGATCATACGTTTACATGAGTATCTTTCTGTCTTAGAGCAGTGGGTAGAGGTATTTGAACCACTGTTTGAGAAAGTAGAAGAAGACGTCTCCTCACTAAAACCGTTTCAAGAGTGCCAGTATTTGTTTGAGAATATCGAGGGCTTGTATGAATTTTTGCCGATTAAGGAAGCGATCAAGGAATATGAAAGCCTTCGCAAGATAAATTCGTATGATTTCAAAAAACGTACGAGTAAACGAGGGCAAGCACATATAGATGTCTCTCACTTGGTTGATCACCAGCTCGGGCGGGCCCCGAGCGAGATGCACTATGCCGTTGAAGAAAAGGTACAAGAATTAGCGAGCAAGCAAGGTTGGACAAGTGGGATGATGATCGTAGCGGCGATCATGGTAAGTATTGTTTTATACAATCAGGGGGAGCGTTTTGAAGAGGCTGAGGCGTTTGTGCTATCGGAAGAGGTCAAAGAAGAGCCGATTGAAGAACCAGAAGTAGTCGATGATCAAAGACTCGAAGATCATTGGCTACGAGAAGATGTTGAGCGTTTTATGATGGGAATGGCGGATGAGCTTTCGCGTTTTGTATCAGGGTACGAACAATTTGTGATGGCGAAATGGTTTGTCGAAGAAAGTTGGAACGAATACCGGCCTCATGTGGAATCGATCTATGACTCGGAGCTTGAGTACTTTGAAGTGATGGAGATTGAGTATAGGGGAGATCATGAGGTTCTCGTTCGAACCGAAGAGCATATCAACCAAAATGAGTTCGTAACGGTCTATCGTGGACAGTATACGTTAATGGAAATAGAGAATGACAAGCTTAGAGTTGTGGCGTCAAGCCATGATGTCATCGAAGTAATTGAACCAGATTATCACATCTATAACGAAGATTTAAGCGCGTTTTTGCGTAGCTTCCGCGCTGACTATATGGATGCGTTAAATGAGGGGTATTTTTCGTATATTGAATCCTATTTAGCTGAGAATGGGAGCGCGTATGGTGGATTGGAGAATTATATCGATTCCATAGCCCACCAAGGCCATCGCTTTGATTTTTATGCGAATGAGATTCTGTCGATTGAAAAGGTAGGCAGGAATCAGTATCGAGTAGAGACGTATGAGGAATTTGTCTTTACTAGTAATGAAGGCAAAAAAACGGAGTATCGCAAAGAAAAAGAGTACATCGTGAACGCGTTAAGTGAGATGACTTTTTCGATCGTTCAAATTGAAGATCTCCATACAGAACGTGAAGACATCATCGTACGAACGATTGACAACATCAGCGCTTGGCAAGTGCAAGACTTTATCGAAGGGTATTATCGTGATTTCATCTATGCCTTTAATGGTGCAGGTTTTTCCTATATAGAAGATTACTACGTATATGGAAACAGTGAGTATAACGCTACGGTAGACTACATTGGCAATGCGAATGAAAAGGGCATGCATGTTCAAAATCAATCATTTCGAGTTGTAGAGATTTGGGAGTATGACGACACTCGTGTGCTCGTTGAAGTAGAAGTAGTCGATGCCTATTCATATCGCAATGGAAGCGGAGATGAGAAACGAGTTTCGGTTGATTATTTAGTTCATGTGTCAGAAAACGGGACGATGCGAATCGAGGACATTCCGAGATTGGACATTTTAGAGGAATACAGATATAGCGCTGAAGAGTATGAGGGGGAATAGGGCATGAGTTTTTCTTTGGATGCATTTAAACAAACAAGAGCAAACGTCGTACAGTCCTTTACTCAACTTTCATTTTTACTAGAAGAAATGAATCTTGAGAAGGAATATGAAAAGATCATACGGCTAAAAGAACAGCTACAAGATGAGGAATTTACCATTGTTGTGGTAGGGGAATTTTCGCGTGGGAAGTCGACATTTATTAATGGGTTATTAGGAAGACGAGTACTGCCATCACTCGTTCGTCCGACGACTGCTGTCTTAAATGTGATTACGCACGCACCACAACCGTCTATTCGCTTGCATTTTCATCAGTCAAACACGAACAAGTCCATTAGTGAGGAACAATTTAAAAAGTTGATCGCGCCAAAAGAACCGATTGAAGGAGACGAAGAATCGGAACAGGCATACAAACAGCAAGTCGAGTTTTTAGGCAATATTAAATACGCCGAGATTGGCTACCCACTTCCATTTTGTGAAAATGGAGTGCGTATCATTGATACGCCAGGCGTAAATGATCTTGATCCGGCACGCGAACAAATTACTAATACGATTATTCCAACGTCAGATGCAGCGATATTTATTCTAGCAGCGACGAAAATTTTATCGGATTCAGAAAGAAGCTTCTTGCGCGATCGCTTATTAGCCAATGACATTCACAAAATCTTTGTCGTCATTAACTTCAAAGATCTGTTGAACAGCGACGAAGAGATTGAAAAAGTAATGACGTATGCGCGCAAAGAGTTAGAAGCCCTGCTGCCTAATACAAAGATTTTCATGGTCGCAGCGAAGGAAGCCTTGAATGCAAGAAGAATCGCAAATGGAGAAGAACTCACGGTTCGAGGCCAACCGATTGAGCCGTGGCCGATTGCCGATACAGGCTTTGTGGAACTAGAGAAGGCATTAGCTGAATTTCTACAATTTGATCGTGGTGCGGTCAAAATGCAAAAGCCGATCCAACAAGCAACAAAAGTTATTGATCAAATTTTAGAAAAGCAAATTGCCTTTGAAAAGAAAACGTTACAAAATCAAGTGCAAGGCGTGCAAGCGAAGGTGGATGCCTTTATCCCGAAAATTGACCATGTTAGAAAAGTTGGACAAGAGGCCGATCAACAGTTGAACTTTGCATTAAAAAAAGAAGCACTCTCGCTTGAGAATTGGTACCAAAGTGAGCTGAAGAAGATTACGGCAGCTGCATTCGATGTGTTTGAGGAAAACAGGTACCTGTCAACCGAACAGATCAACCGTGTAATTGAAGATGCGATTGCCCCAGCAGAACGCAAATTGCATCAACAAAAGTCGGAAAAGATTAAAGCAACGATAAAAGTGGCGATTGAAAAGTCGAGTTCAAATGTGAATGATGAGTGGTTGAAGCTTGACCACA
Organism: Halalkalibacter sp. HAAS-P014; assembly: GCF_056619965.1. NCBI lineage: Bacteria > Bacillati > Bacillota > Bacilli > Caryophanales > Bacillaceae > Halalkalibacter > Halalkalibacter sp. HAAS-P014. The sequence goes on from NZ_JBWQTV010000013.1 coordinate 150,240, forward strand.
ATCTACAACAGATTTGGTCAGAGCCAGAAGAAAACTTGGTGCCATCAACGCTTTCGTATCAAAAAGAAGCGAAGCCGAGTATATTTGATGATCTGTATGAAGAACTTGATGAGGCATGGGTTAATAGTACAAGCTTTCTCGGAAAAGTGGCGATTGGTGCCGGGTACGCAGCGACGGTTGTAGCCAATGGAATCTCGTGGCTTTGGGGGTTGTTCACCTCTGGCGAAGATGAAAAAACGAAGCTGCGCAGAGACTTAACGAACCAGTTTAGTACAACGGAGAAAAAGAAACTAGGTGACTTTCAGAAGCAATGGAAGGCCATTTCAAAAGCTGCGAGCGATCAATTCAAACAAACGGTCAAGAACCACGTTCAACAAGCAGAAGATCAATTGCGCACATTAAAAGAAAATGCCAGCTTAGAGAAAACCGAAGTGCTAAAGAAAGTAGAAGTCGTCCAACGTCAAGAAAAGAAATTGATTGGAACGAAAGAGCAACTGCAAGCACACTATCGTGGTTTGAGCATGAAGACAGAAAAGGTAGAGGTATAAAACGTGAATTATTCAGAGCAGAAAGCGAAACTATTATACAAAGTGGAAGAGTTACGTGATCAAGTAGCAGACGTCTTAGGAGATAGCCCCCAAGAGCAGGTAATAGCCGAATTGATCGAAGACATTCAGCAAGATTTTTATACGATTGTCGTAGTAGGTGAATTCAAACACGGGAAATCGACCTTTGTGAATGCGCTTCTTGAACAAGAGATGATGCCAGTCGATGTCACGCCTACAACCGCTACGATTAACGCGGTCTTTTACGGCGAAGAGCCAGAGGTTCACATTATCAAAACAGATGGGGACATCGCCAAGCACCCGTTCTCGCAAGATGTGCTTCGGCAATATACAGCTTCAGCCGACTTTAACCCAGATGAAATTAAGTATTTAAAAATCTTCACCCCATCGCCTTTGTTAAAAGAACGCGTCGTGCTAGTTGATACACCTGGGGTCAATGATTTAAATCAGCATCGCTCAGACGTGACGCATCAATTTATTCCACGGGCCGATGTCATTTTGTTTATGCTTGATATGACGGCGCCTGTAAAGCATACAGAGAAGAAATTTTTAGAAGAACGATTGCTAAAAACAGGTTCAGATCGCATCATCTATGTAGCCAATTTTCTCGATCGAGTGGATGAAGAAGAGGTTGAGGAGACGGTCGAACATATTGAACGTCGAGTGCAGCAAATGACAGGCGACAAACCAACTATTTACCCGATCTCAGCGCTAGAAGCCCTGCAAGGAAAGGTAAGTGGCAATGATCAGCTACTAACCTACTCGGGCTTACTAGATGTAGAGAAGCAGATTACCCGTCTTGTTGAAAGTGGCTCACGTAGCCAGGAAAAGGTCGAGCGCTTTTATGAGCGACTTGAGGACATTCACGCTCAGTTGCTTCTCGAAATCAAGACGGTTCAACAATTATCGAATGACTCATTAGACAAGCTGAAAGGACAACGTCAAGCAGTAGAAGAGTGGCTTGCCCAGAAGGAGCAGTGGCAAGGGTCGATTGAGCAATATTTGATCGATCGTGAGGAAGAAGTTCAATTTATGGTGCAAAAGTCGGCGAAATACTTTGGAAACAAACTGCACTCTGATTTACAGACGAAAATTGACCTTTACCAAGGAAATGATATTAAAGCGCTTGTTGAAACACAACTACCTATTACAATCAGAACCCAATTTGATCAATGGGTCGATCAATATAGTGATTACATGCAAGAATTGCTAAGAAAGTTGCAAAAGGAAGTATCAGAGGGCTTATCAAGGACGTTTGAACAAACCGTCCAAATTCATCTGAACCAAGAACAATACAAATATGAGGCTGCGCTTCCAATCATTAATCAAAGTACCGGAAATGCATCAATTAAAGCGGGGGTAGCCGTTGGTGGAGCAAGTACGCTCGCCCTTATGTTAGGGGGTCCTTTCCTCATTCCAATTGTCGGGATGGCCGGGTTGCCATACCTCCAACAAAAAATAGCCGATAAACAACTAGAAAAGGTAAAGCCAGAATTGAAATACAATGTCGAACAACATGTAGACACGATTATGCAAGACTTCCAATCGCAATTACAGTACTATATCTCCTCAGCCATTCAAGATATTAAACGAAATTCGATTGATGAATTCGCAAAACGAATGCATTATTTGAAAAAGAAAATTGATCAAGAGCTAGACGCAAAAAGAGGAGAAGAACAAGAAGAACTGCAATACCAAAGGAAATTAAAAGAGTTAAAGGAACGATTAGAGTCATCTCAGGTCGAGAGTGTGTGACCTCTGGGAAAATAGATTCTTCCAAACGAAAGGAATGTTAATGATGAGCGAGTTTACGAGTTTAAATTTGTTAGATACATCATCAAGCTTTGATAAGGAATACTCAGCATTCAATGAATTTGATAAAATACCACCAACTGTACCGATGCTAGAAATTAATTCGTTTAGTCATTACCAGGATATCTTTTATGCGCAAGACCCTTTAAAGCAAGCGTATAAATTTCAATTCGAACCGATGAAGATCGATCAAAGCAACATTCACTTTGTGAAACCCCACTATGTTGATGGCTATTTCAGGCAAGATGGAACCTATGTTGAAGGTTATTACAGAGACGGAGACGGCGATACGTCAATCAACCGTACTGTCGAACAGGGTGGTGGCTATGTAAGGTCGAACCCAGATGGAGTGCCGTGGAATAATTTGGGTTAGGTTTTGGTGAGGGGGCGTGAGCGTGGGGATGGTTCTCGCGCTTCCTCTTTTTAATTAAGGCACATGCCTCTTGAGATAATTCAGAAAATTCTATTTACTATCTTTGGGTTTTTGTTTATAATGAGAACGTACATTCCTGTTTGTTGCTAGTTACCCCTTCCTGCCAAACATCTTTAAGGAGGTCCTCTCATTTGTCCAAAGAGCTTGAAGTAAAAGATCATGATCGTTGGTTCAAGGAATTAATCCAAACCTTTTTTGAAGAGTTTATCCTCGCGTTTTTTCCGTCGGTTTATGAGCATATTGATTTTCGACATACTACGTTTTTGTCTGAAGAGCTGTACACGGATATTTTAAAAGGAGAAAAGCGCCGTGTTGACCTTTTGGTTGAAGCAAGTATGAAAGGGCAAGAATCATTAATCATTATCCATATTGAACCTCAAAGTTATTATCAACCTCAGTTTTCAGATCGAATGTTTGTCTACTTCAGTCGCCTCTACGAAAAGTATCGCCGTCCAATTGTACCGATTGCTGTTTTTAGCTATGATAAAATGAAAGAAGAGAATAATCAGCTGTTAATGAAATTCCCATTTTTTCAAGTGTTGGATTTTCGTTTTTTAAAGCTGCAGTTAGGGAACATGAATTGGCGTGACTATCTTGGCCAGTCGAATCCAGTAGCGGCTGCTTTACTAAGCAAAATGGGGTATCAACAGGAAGAGCGAATACAGGTGAAGAAAGAATTTTTAAGAATGCTTGTGAGATTAGAGCTTGATCCAGCGAAAATGAACTTGCTGACTGGCTTTTTTGAGGCATATTTACACCTTTCAGAAGAAGAAGAACAAATACTGCAATCAGAACTCGAACAACTACCAAAAGAAGAGGAGGATCAAATTATGGGAATGATCAGTTCTTGGGAACGTCGTGGATTGGAGAAAGGGTTGGAGAGAGGATTAGAGCAAGGATTAGAGAAAGGATTAGAGAAGGGGCTAGAGCAAGGGATGGAGAGAGGGTTAGAAAAAGGATTGACGGAAGGAGAACGAAAAAAAGCGCTAGAGGTTGCCAGGAAAATGTTAGAAAAGGGTTTTGCAATGGAAGAAATTCAAGAGCTGACTAACTTATCAATTGTGGAAATAGAGAAGTGTAGAAAGTAGAGGAAGCATGAGAACCCACGCTTCCTCGCCACTTCCCTCATCCAATTGGATCGATCGGTGTTTTAATTCTATTATACGTTTCCAATATCTCTGCTGCGTCGAATAGTGTATCTTCGCGAAACCTTCTTCCAAGAAGCTGAACACCGACTGGAAGTCCATTTTCAATCGATGTCGGAACAGAGATGGCAGGAAATCCAAGTAAAGGAATCGACATCATTGACCATTGAGCTGCCATAACGCTTCTCATTCTTTCTACGCTTTTAATGTCAGCATCTTGTTCAAACGCTTGTTCCGCTGATACTGGCATTAATAAGATCGGATATTCCACTAGAAATTGCTGAAGTTCTGAAATGAGAGTTCCTCTGCGAGCATAACCATTCATATAATCTGTCAAGCTTGGTTCGGATCCCCACCATTCTTCAGCTACAGCATAATAGTGCTTTGCCGCTGTTTGCATTCCGTAATCGCCGACTTCGGCTACTAACGGCATGATTTGACGGAATTCTTCCATACACAGCAAGTACCAAAGTTTGTAGGCTTCTTCAAATAATGGAACGTCCACTTCCTCGACGATATAGCCAGCATCAGTCAACTTCGCTGCGGCTTCATCTAACGCATGATCAACTGCTGTTACAGGAGCGGCTATATTTGCACCTTTTAAAAGTCCAACCTTTATTGGTCTCTGAAGTGGTTCACCAATTAATGGAACAGGGGCATGAATTGGGTCACGTGGGTTAAAAGGAATTAAGGACTTAGTTGCTAAACGTATGTCTTCCACACTTCTTGCTAAAGGACCTTGCGTTAGCATTGTTTGAACGGACAAAGGCTGGTCTTGCCCTTCTGCACCATACCAACTCGGTATTCGCCCAGCTGTTGGTCGAAGTCCAATAATTCCAGTAGCATAAGCTGGATACCTGACTGAGCCACCAATGTCATTTCCGTGGGCTATTGGCATCATTCCGGATGCAACAGCAGAAGCGGCTCCACCACTTGACCCTCCTGGAGTTTTTGATTTATTCCATGGATTCAGGGTTTTGCCGTGTAAATCATTATCTGTAAACCAGCGATATGAAAACGCAGGCGAGTTGCTTCTACCAACAAAAATAGCTCCTGAGTTTCTTAAGTTGGCAACATGAGGGCTATCCTCGCTAGCGATATTATCTCGAAATGCCACAACGCCATTTGTGGTAGCTTTGCCTTTTTCATCGCTGTTAACTTTAATTGAAATCGGAACACCATGAAGAGGGCCAAGTTCTTTACCTGATGCAACCATCTGATCCGCTTGATCTGCTGCAAGGAGTGCTTCCTCTCCATAAACTTCGACAAGTGCATTCAGTTTAGGATTCACTTCCTCTATCCGTTGCAGGGAACTTTGTACAACTTCCCTTGAAGAGACTGCTCTCGCTTTAATGGCTTTGGCCATTTCGGCAGCTGACCACTGCCACAATTCCTTGTTTCCTTCTCTTCCTACACCAATGTTCTTATCAGCAGACCTATCAATCATGAAAATCCCCCTTTAATTTTAGCGTCTAAATAGTTTAAATATTTAGAATTAATGTTATTATAAGTAATGTAAGCGCTTTAATATAGTGCTCTAAAGGGTAATTTAAATTGAAAAAGGTACTAAGTTCAGTACCTTAGTACAAGAAAAGGTGGATTTGGATGACTTCTAAAATCAATTTGTCAAAACGAGATTATGAACGAATGACGAGGCTAATTGATGGATTATCTACTAGTTTTAAAAATGGATCGGATGAGCTGCAGCATTTGTTAGCTCAATTATTTGGGTATCAATCATCAATCTTTTGGAAAGTTGATCAAAAAGGCAATTTATCAAACCCAAGCAATCACCAAATTAGTGACGATTTAGTAGAAGATTACTTAGATAACTTTCACCACCACGATTATTTGCACCCTAAAAAACAACTGATGTTATATAAGGAAAAAACCGTTTTACGACTTGAAGATGTCATTCCTTTACAAAACTACGAACACTCTGATTACTACAAAGAATTTATGAAAAAACATCGTTACTATCACGAGATGGTGATCACTTTCCATTCTAGAAATAAATTTGTCGGTGTACTTGGAATCACAAGACCCTTATCAGAAAAGAGGTTTAATGAGGTTGATATTAATAGATGGAAGATTCTCGCTCCGATCATATCAAATTTGTTGTATTTAGAAAGAGAATATGAACAGCAGCGTAAGGAGAAAGAAGTGTTAGAGGCTTTCGCAGCTAAGAATGATACAGGTCTCATTCTGCTTGATCAAAAGTACAATGTTATATATATGAATCCGGCAGTGTGGAATATTTACCGAGAAACGACAATGTACAACCATGTTGAGGACTTTATTAACGAGATTATTTCAACACTTAGTAATCGATTTGGAGCCTCATCTACGTTACAGCTGCAAGGCTATAACGTTCAAGTGATCGCTCACCAAGAACTATTTTTATCTAATGAAAGCCGCTATGCGATTATATTAGAACGGGAAAAAAATCAGACTCCGTCACATGTTGGGAATCAGTTGTTAGATGTATTGACGAATCGCGAAAAAGAAGTTTGTTACTATTTGAAAAAGGGCTTCACGTATAAGGAGATAGCCGAGAAGATGTATATTAGTATCCATACTGTCAATAAGCATGTGAAGAACATTTACAAAAAGTTGGGAGTAAATAATAGAGCAGCATTGCAAGTGCAGCTTTAGGGGGAGTGGAGGCTTGTGCTTCTCGGGGGGAGCATATCAAACCGTCCCCATGCTTCCTATGCTTCCGAGGACTAACGTAACCGAATCCGTTAGTCCTCTTTTTGTTGCTAGTCCATTTCAAAAAGGTGGGTTCATTTAATAGTCCTATCCCATTCAAGAAAACATTCCCATTATCCATAAATAATTGTCATTATTTTATTTTTTATAACGTATAGTTAAATATCTTAACCATTGGTTAAAAATTAGAGGTGATAATTTACTGAATAATAATTTTAACGGTAAAAGAAATGTTATCTTATTATCTTTTAATCATTTAATTGAAAGCGCTTTATTATTAACTGCAATAAATCCAAAGGTGGTGATGAATTGAGATTGAAAGGTAGAACGGCAATTATTACTGGTGGTTCCTCAGGAATCGGAAAAGCTACAACTGTTCTTTTTGCATCAGAAGGAGCGAATGTCGTAATTGCTGATACAAATGTTGAAAATGGTATGAAGGTTAGAGATGAGTTGGTTTCAAATGGTTATAATATTGAATTTGTTCAGGCAGACATAAGTAAAAGTTCCGACTGGAAGAAGACGGTAGATTATACGATGGAAACCTTTAATAGAATTGATATCTTATATAACAATGCGGGTATTCCTCAAGCATTTCAATTAGCTGAGAACATTGAAGAAGAGTTTTTGGATAAAATTCTCGGTGTAAATATAAAAGGTTCCATTCTAGGATGCAAGCACGTTATTCCGATTATGAAAGAGCAAAAAGAAGGCAATATTTTGTTTACTTCATCAATGACAGGTGTTCGTCCAATGCCGGGAACGAATGTATATGCCGTAACAAAGGGAGCAACGAATACATTAACGAAAGCGCTAGCCATAGAATTAGCCGAGTTTAATATACGGGTTAATGGCATTGCGCCAGTTGCAGTTGATAGTCCGATGTTAGACAGTTTTATCTTGGGCGAGGACAAAGAAAAGGGAAGAAAAGAGTTAATGAGCAAATTTCCATTAGGCAATTTGGTTTCTCTAAATGAAGTGGCTAACACGGCATTATACCTGGTATCTGAAGAATCACGAATGATTACAGGCAGTGTTATTCAGCTTGATGGAGGACGGGGCATATAGCTGATTTTATATTATTTTAACTTTGAGGGGGAAATGTGACGATGGATGTAGCTTTTGAATTACCAAAGTACCACGAGCTTTCAGATAGTGAGTTAAAACAATGGGAAGATGAGGAATTTGCCGATAGATTGCTAAATAGAGCCTTTCTATTAGGTGAAAAACTTTTACACAAGGATGGGTGGCAGATAGAAGAATTAGATCACGAAACCAAGCAGAAAGGTTTATCTGAATATTGTATTCGCCTAGCTTGGCTTGAGTATTGGAATGGAGTTAATCCTCCTGCCAAACAAATAGTCATGCTAGAAAGAAACCCAGATGATATAAATATTCGTATTAGACTCTCACAGCAAATTATTGATGAGGTCAAGCACCAAAGGGTTTGGAGCAGTTGGGTTAGGAAATATGGAGGGAATCCAAGAATACAAGATTATCAGGTAGGTGAGGATGTTTTCCAGATGTATAGAGCAACCTTTGATTTTGATGATCCTGCAAAAATTGCTGCGACTTTGCAATGTACGGGAGAAGCCATTTTGTCGTTCCATTTAGGAGGAAAAATGGATCCAAAAGACAGTATTTCTTATCAAGTATTTCCTGAAGATTTACGGACGGATATTGCGAAGAGCGTTATTGCTGAAGAACCACGTCATATAGCAGTTGGAAGAGATATTATGGTCAAATACAACGGGGATGTTGAAAAAAGAAGAGAGCTTTTGAACATTCAAATTAGTAAAATGAAAGCTTGGTTGCCAAAGGCAGTTGAAGATCTATCATTACTAGGGGCACAAAGAGTTAAGCCATTACCAATAGTTGATTAATATTAATATTATTTTTAAAAAGGTTGTGTTCATTGAATGGTTAATATGAATCAATGGGAAGAACGAGTGCTTGAAATTGTTGAATGTATGGAACAGGGCTATTCAATTGATTTATTTAACGAGGATTTAAATAATCTTTGGGCCGAATTAATGGAAGAAAATGATGATCAATATGTACTTTTTTTAAAAGCTGTCTTACATGATATGAAAGGTTTAGTAGACGGCCAAATCCCAGTTAACGATGTCGAAAGAAATATAGGCCATTTAAGAACAAGCTTATTAAAGGACCTGTAAGATGAGTGATTTATCGGGAGTTTATGGTACGTAATACTTTAGACTCCCATAATGATAACTGATTAACAGCATAAAGGGAGTGAATATATGAGAAAAAGGTATTGGGGATATCTACTAATTGCAATATACTTTGCACTCCATTTTGATATTTTTTGGTTTGAAAGGGTTGATCCGATTATTTTTGGAATGCCATACATTATGTGGAGCAAAATTGCTTATGGCATACTAGCTGCACCATTTTTGTACTTTGTATATAAGTTGATGTGGCCTAAACTTCCAGAAGATGATGAGGCTTATAAGTAGGCAGTTAATAAATGTGTGAATAGGAACTTGAATAATGTTCTCAAAAAAAGGAGGTTACTATGGGGTCCGTACCAATTCTTATACTATGTGTAGGGGTTTACCTAGGAATACTAATAGTGATTGGTTGGTATTCAAGAAGTAAAGCGAACCACTCTGAAGATTATTATATGGCTAATCGTGGTTTGAAGACCTTTGTATTATTTTGTACCGTTTTAGGGACTAATATGTCTGCTTTCGTAATGCTCGGGATGGCCGGCCAGGCTTACAGGGGCGGTATCGGTATGTATAGTTTAATTATGGGAGGAGCGATTCTAGGGATTTCTCTTTTTCCTTTTATCTTTGGATTGCGTGCCTGGTCATTAGGGAAGAAATTTAAGTATTTAACACCAATTGAATATATTGAAAAGCGTTTCCAAAGCCCAGCGTTAGCCATTCTTGTTTTTATTGTTTTTGTTGTGTATACCTTGCCTTATATTACAACAGGACAAATTGGAGCTGGGGCAGCATTTTCAAATTTCACAGGGGGATTCGTTCCGTTCTGGTTTGGGTCTTTACTAGTAACGGTGATAGTAGGTTACTATGTTTGGAGTGGAGGGATGAAAGGGACTTCTTATACGAATGTATTCCAAGTTGTCATTTTCATGAGCTTTTTGATTGTGGCTTTAGTTTGGATTGGTATTAAAGCGGGAGGCCCAAGTAACATATTGGAAAGCGTGAGAGGAGTTAATGAAACTCTCCTTCATAGAGGGAATTCTGAAATTTATACATGGAAAATTATGTTGAGTCAACTGCTGTTATTTAGTATTTGTAACTTCACCTTGCCTCATATTTATATTCGCTTCATGGCGTCAAATAGCGCCGAGTCTTTACGGAAAGTGTCCGTTCTTTACCCACTAGGTGTATTGTTCACCTGGGTGCCGGCCTGTATTATTGGCTTTTGGGGAATCTCTCTTATTCCAGGATTAGAGGGAACTGCTTCGGATAATATTTTGTTTATGCTTAGTAATGAGTTTTTACCTGTTTGGATGTTTGGTATTGCCATTGTTGCATTGCTAGCTGTGGTCATGTCGTCAATGGATGCACAAACGTTAACGATTTCTAGTCTATTTACGAATGATATTTTAAAAGCAAGGTTTAAGATTGAAAACGGGGTTACATGGGGAAGAGCCTTTGTAGTAATAGTTCTTGCTATATCCTACTTATTTTCATTAATGCAGCCTGCAACGGTTTTTCAGTTAGCTCAGGCAGCATTTACTGGGACCTCAGCTTTAGCGCCTGTACTAGTCGGTGCTATGTATTGGAAACGCTTAAATAAGTATGGGGCAATTGCTTCAGTTGTGACAGGAATGGTGTTAGTTCCTATGTATTTTGCAACAACATTTTTTCCAAATAGCGAGATAGCACAAGGTGTGGTTAACTTTATACCTACGTTTGGATTTGACCCGATTGTACCAGTACTTGTAACGGCAACGGTTGTCATGGTAATCACTACACTTATTACCAATCAAAAAGAAAATAAAACAGCAAAAGAGCAATTTGAATTTCTTGATAAGATCTATAAGAAAAATGACAATGGGAACACCATGATCGAAGTACCAGGAAAAGAAAATACGAACTAGTTATTAACTTTATCGAGATTGAGGTGTGACATGAAAGAAATAAAGCAAGATAAATTCGTACAATCAATGTTGATAAATAAGGAAGAGATAGTAACTGCTAAGACTACCGAAGTGTATAATCCTGCCAAACTTACTGAGGTGGTGGGGACAGTATGCATGGGCAACGAAACTCATGTTCAAAAAGCAGTGTTGGCAGCAGAAGCAAGTGCTAAAGAGTGGGCACAAACAGAGGTGAAACAACGTGCAAACTATTTACTGACGCTTGCTGAATATATAGAGGGGGATTTAGAAAGCCTTACACAGTTATTAACAAGAGAACACGGGAAGATATTAACTCAAGCAAAAGGAGATCTTTTGGCAGGGGTAGAAGTCTTACGTTATTATGCTTCTCTTACTGATGAGTTGAAGGATAGAATTGTTGAGAATGAACAGGGAACATTAGTGCTGAAAAGGCAGCCGGTCGGGGTCGTATCTATTATTGTGCCTTGGAACTACCCCATTGTATTAGCTTTCTTAATGTTGGTGCCTTCATTGTTAGCAGGTAACACGGTTGTCATTAAACCTCCAACTTATGTCCCTTTGACTTTGACAAGAATATTAACAGCATTGGTGAATGATTTGCCAAAAGGTGTGGTAAATGTCGTCTTAGGAAATGGGGGAACAGTAGGAACAGAAATGGTGAAACATCCACGGGTAAGAAAAGTGGCATTTACAGGCAGTACGGAAACCGGCAGAACCATAATGAGAGATGCGGCTGATACGATTAAGAAAGTCACGATGGAATTAGGAGGAAATGATGCTGCACTCATTCTTCCAAATGCTATAATAGATAAGCAATTTATTAACGAGTTTATTCAAGCTACATTAACAGCAAGTGGACAAATTTGTTACAGCATGAAGAGGATTTATGTCCATCAAAGCCAATATGATGAATTTGTTCAAAAGTATACCGAAGGCGTAGAAAAAACTGTCGTTGGAAATGGATTAGACCTTGAAACGACAATGGGGCCTGTAAATAATAAAACACAATATGAAGTTGTACAGGATTTAATCAATAAAGCTAAAAAAAGTGGTGCAACTGTTTCAACCGTTGGAAAGTTAGGGGACGGTGTATCTAGAGAAGACGGCTATTATATTTTGCCAACGATTGTCACAAACTTGAATGGAGACGAAGATGTTGTTCAGTGTGAACAGTTCGGACCTGTTGTACCGATTGTATCTTACCAAGATGTAGATGAAGTGATCATGCATATTAATAACACTGAGTTTGGTTTAGGAAATTCAGTTTGGACCTCGGATGTAGATAATGGCTTTGAAATTGCTAGTAGATTTGAATCGGGAAGTGTATTTGTAAATACACATCGATTAGGAGCATCAGCGGTTAATATGCCATTTGGTGGATTCAAACAAAGTGGTATTGGTAGAGGTCATGGGGTAGAGGCATTACATGAGCATACAGAGTTACAAGCTTTAATTCACCGAACTGATATGTAACCTTATGGAATAAGCTGGTTCTTTTGAACCAGCTTATTCCTAATTATAGGTTATAATAGTTTAAGAGTAAAAATAACCTAAGCTATTAGAGAATTCTTCTGCTATTTTTAATAAATGTAAGGTTGCCTTAGAGCCTGGAGAATAATCAAGGACTCCTGTTAATCCGACAACACTGATAGCAGCAACTAGTTCTTTTTTATGATTAAAAACAGGAGCTGCAATGGCTGTTACTCCATCTAAATATTCTGTAGTATAAGCATAGCCGTTTTCTATGACTTCGGATATCCTCTCATTAAATTCATCAGCTGTTAGTGCGTTATCGTTCATTAGTTCGCTTTTGATTAAATTTTCTGTTTTCTCCTTCGGGTAGTATGCAGCAAAAATATTGCCTGTTGCACTCTTAGTTAAAGAAGTAATGGATCCGACTTGAATATTTATTTTTATGGGTTTATCATTTTCTTCCCAACCTGAAAATACAGGTCCTTCTCGTGTCCAAGTAGCCAGTGTTATGGTTTGATCAAGTAACTCATTTAATTTCTTAATATATGGAAGTGCTTGGCTATTAATATTCATCTTGTCCAGTGAACGCAAACCAATTAATTTTAATTCACTCCCTAAAGTAAACCGTAAATCATCGTTTCTTTCAAGAAATCCAATTCTAGTTAAGCTAACTAAATATCGGTAGACTTGACTTGTAGGCATATTACACTTCTTGGAAATATCTGTGACTGTGAGAGGGTTTTTAGATGTTGCGATTGATTTAACAATGGAAAACATTACCTCCACAGATTTGATCCCTTTCTGATTATCACTACCAAAGTCCATTTTTTCCTCCAATTTAATTGTTGTTATGAATAGTATACCATCAAGATAGTTGTGGTACCTTAATTGTAATACCAATCACTGGACAAAGGTTGCTAGATTTTGTCGAAGGAAACACTCCAATAGTAAGAGAAGTTAGAAGCTACCAGTTCATATCGCTAGTCGGAGTTTAGTTGCTTCTCTTCTACTCCTTATAATCCCACAGAATCCCCGGTTCTTCCTCATCTAAAGATACATAGACATATTGGACAAACTGAAAGCGTCCATATCTCCCGTTATAATCTTTTGTCACAATCACTTCATATACGTCCATTGGCTCAGCTTCCTCTGTCATTTTCCACTTGGTTATTTTGTTTGGTTTTGAGGTGGTAAATGTATACGTGTCTGCTCCGAAATGATTCATAAAAGTATGTGCTCTATCTCTTAAGTAAGAAGACCTTGAGAAGCGATCTTTCATCTTTGGATGGAGCAACTCCCATGAAGTAGCGAAATCAGCTTTTTGTTCTGTTTTATAAAACTCATCTACTAGGTTACTTGCTTGTTTGGAGTTAGAGGGAATAAGAATGACAACCAAAACAATCATGATAACAATTGCGAATGGAATGATCAGAATGAGTGGAGAGCTCTGTCTGCGCATGGAAGTCACCTTCTTTTTCAGGGATTGTATCCATTTTATTCCTTGATTGAGCAGAATATGCGTTCTTCGGCTTCTTGGATGACAAGAGAGCTCAAGGTACAGTTGGTGAAAAGGTATCTAGAATAGGGTAGTGAAACAGGGCATTTTCCCTTTTTCACTACCCTCAAACCGTCCCCTCACTCACGCTCACATTCTTACTTTTTTCAATCCTTTTAAGAATTCTTCTGTTACGATGTCTAACTCGTTTAGATAGTGGTTGATACTACTGTTGTCCTCGTTGTTATTGATTGCACGGAAAACCTCTTTTGTTAACGTATGGATTTTCTTATGAGGTTCTTCAAGTTTTTTTATGTCACTAGGGACGTTTTTCCCCTTCAAGAACTTCCCAACTGTACATTCGGTATGACTTTGAATGCTATTTTCATCTAGTTTTACAAATCCACATGCGGCATTATACGCTTTCCATTTCCAGAATAAGTGTTCAGAGGCAACAGGGATAAGTACATGGTTTCCTTTAAAGTCTTTATAGAAAGGCAAGGCCTTTTTTCGATGGTCTTCTAGCATGGAACTAATCGAGTAAATCCCTTGGCCTGTTTGTAAGACGATATCATTTAACATGCTCGTTTGATCGTTGAGTTCAACTAACCTGGCTGATACTTCTTGGGTTGCGGCAGATTGTTCTTCTACATTTGCAGATATATTTTCAAAAGTGGCATTCACTTCCCCTAATGAGGCTTCCATTTGATCGATGGAAGTGACTGCGTCTTGGATGTGCTCTTTACCTGTTGAGAATACAGAGATGGAATCTATCAGCTTTTCATTGAAATCGTCTACTTCTCCTCGTAAATTTGCCAACATACTATTGATGTAAGAGACGGATTCCTTCGTTTTATCGGCTAGTTTCTTTATCTCTTTCGCTACTACTGCAAAACCTCTCCCTGCTTCTCCAGACCTTGCTGCTTCAATACTAGCATTTAACGATAGTAGATTCGTTTGATCTGCTACTTCTTTAATAATATTCACTACCTTATCGATCTCTTTTGTACCATCTACAACTGTTTGCATTTTTGTTTTCATTGTTTCCATTTCATCAAATGATTGATCAATGTAGGTAAAGGAGTGGTTAATCGTTTCAAGGGAGTTCTCAGACATTTCAACGACTTCCTTTGTTTTTACGAGCGAGTTCTGGACATAATTCGCGATTTCCTCACTTGATGATCTCATTTCTTCACTCGTTGCAGCGATGTCATCGACGGATCTCTTTTGAACAGAAATGTGATCGACCATATCTTTTACATACGTCATCTCTGTAACATATTCAACAAGTTCACTGTTATTAAGAAATAGTTGTTTTACTTGCGCATTCTTTAACTCTAAAACTTTATTAATTGCTTTTTCTAATTCAGTGTTACCCTCTAAGTACACACTCTCAGTTGATGTGCCAAAGTTTGCACTCAATTCATATATTCTTTCTAATTCCTCAATTAAACGATTTTCATCCTCTACACGTTGCTCGGTAAGGGCTTTCATTTTTGTGATTTGAAACATATCGTTTTCCTCCAAGATGTATATTTGAAAAGTAAGTTGTAATAGTAAATGCAGGATGAAGTTTCCATCCAGCCGTTATTTTAAAAATAGAAAGTGGAAGAGTGTCGTGTCTTCTGTCCTGTGTCTATAGTTGGGAAGTGGAGAATGTGGTTATATACAAGTATACATCTTTCTTCTTGGTTTTTACTAGATTAGAAATAATAGATGTGAAGAAAGTATGACGGGGAATTATGGAAAAACGCGCTTTTTCACCGGTCTCGGGCGATAGAACTAAGTAGGTGTGCAGTCCACACCTTGTTTTGATATAATATTGACGGTAGAACTGTCACTTTAATAGTAATTTTGTCAGAGAGGTGTTAGAAGCACTTCTCTTTATTTGTTTTGTTTGGAAGCGAGGGAATCGCCCCACTGATTCTCTTCTTCCTCTAACCCAAGCAAAAGGAGATAGGATATGACTGTTACAATCCAACGAAACGACCCTTGTCTTTGTGGGAGTGGAAAAAAATATAAAAGATGCTGCATGAATAAGGGAAATGTCGTTCAGATGCAGCAAGCAAAGGAAGAGCGATTTTTACAGAGAAAGCATCAACTAACAGAAAAGCTAAGAAGTTTTATTTATTCAAACCTGTCTTATAATCAAGAACAAATGCTATTTACTCAGTTTAAAAGACGAACGGATCGGTCGATGGATGAGCATGCAGAGCAGGTGTTTTTTGATTTTTGGCTCTTTTTCTTTCATCGATATGAAAATGGATTGCGTGGGATCGAATGGTTTACAAAAGAACGGGCTTCTAAATTATCAGGAGCAGAGCTTCAACTTACAAAAGTATGGTCAAGTTTACAGCCGAGGCTTGTTGAAGCAATTGAGAAAATGGAATCAACTATTGTTTTCAGAGACATCATGACACAGGAAACGTTGCCTGTTCCTTTTCCTTCTGAGCAATTACAGACGTTCGCTCCATGGTACGGAACGTTTGCATTACTTGAACCGGTGGGGGAGCAATATTTCTTTCACGGTGTCAATGTCATGATTACACCAGAAGGGATTGAGCGAGCAAAAGGAAAGATAGAGGAATTAGAAGCGAAATGCCAATACGACTATTATCCGGAAATATTGGCTGCCTCGATTCAGAATTCGGATACATTTGGACGAGAGTTGAAAGAAATGTCCGTTTATAAAATCCATGCAGATCTACTTGATAATAGAAAAGTCGAAAGCTACTTTTATCGATTGAATGAACTGTCCATTGATGAGTGGAATGAAACAACAAAGCAAGCAGGGTGGGTAGAGAACTGGAAAGTCTATCAAGATAGCGAAATAGAAGAAGACATTTTTTTGGCCGATGTTTGGGGTCAGATCACGTTAGACGATCATGATCTGACGTATACATGCTACAGCAAGCAGGCAAGAGATGCGTTTTTAACCAAGTTGGAGGATGTTCATCTTTACGTGGCAAATGTCATAGAGGAACAAGAGACGATAACGATACCATTAAATGCTGAATTGCATAGTACGATGATCAAAATGAGTAAACAGGTCCCACCATATGTCTCACTTTATGCTCAAGTTGTTGGAATGATTGATATTCACGCTAAAATTCCCAAATACGATCATCTCTCTTTACATGAATTAGTCAAACAAAATCGTGCAGAGGAAGCAGTTAGATGGTTGAAACAAATGGAGTATCACATTTATTTGATGACAAAAAAAGACTTTGGGGAAGTTGAATTTAGCGCTGACTTTAATTCAATAAGGAAAAATCTCGGGCTCCCACTCTCACCATTTGTTACAGGAGGAGCTTCAAGGAAATCCACGGTTCATGAAACGGAGCCACAAAATGAAAAGCCGGAACTTATCACGGAAGAAGAAGCGATTCTGTTTGAGAGCTTAGGCTTTAGCCCTCAAACGTTTCACACCTTTTATACGGAAGACATCATCAATTTTTACAATGAAAAAACTAGCGGAAAAAGCATAAATACAGTAAGAAAATACCGCGACAGCCTCTTTGATATTCGTGAAGCGCTCGAACAATCTGATTATAAGAACTGGGATGAAGTAGATAGTGGGTTTTGGAAGAAAGTGATCGTTTATGATTTTTATAGAATAAACGGAACAGCAAGTAAATCTCATTTTAAAGAGTTTTTATCAACAGTTAAATTGTTTACAAAATGGCTCGACAAACAGAAGAAAACACAGGTTGCCAAAGAGGTTGCCACGTTTATTTCAAGCGTTGAGCAGGAGGAATTATAGAGACGGTTCTATCAAGGGACAATCGGAAGTTTTGCGAAAGAAGCACAACTAGTGGATTTATCTGCTAATTGTGCTTTTATCTCTTTTTCTCCATAAACCTCACACGCGTCTCTCCTCGATTCTTGTCTAAATAAATCGAATTTTCTAACTATTATTGACTTTGTTATAACATTGTTATATTATGTTTAATGTATTAGAGGTTATTAAGTTTTGTTAAGTAATTTTAGTAACAGTTCAGGGCCTACTAGCTGGCATAGTAGGGACTGGGACATTGCTTTTAATAGTGGTAGTGCAATTAATGAAGAACCGAAAAGAAGACGTAACTCTATCAGCTTAATACAGCATTATAAGAATGACACAGCCATCTGGTTTCGAGTTTTATTCGGCGCCAGATGGTTGACTCATGTTAACGGATAAAGGGGGAATGGTCATGAAGGCAGTTTTGATTAACGAGTTTGGTGCACCAGAAGTGATGAAGTACACCGATGTTCCAGATCCAGAAATAAACCGTGATGAAGTCTTAATTGAAGTGAAGGCCTGTGGAGTCAATTTTACAGATACGACACGGAGGATGGGGAAAAACGACATAGCGTTACCGTGGATACCTGGGAATGAAGTATCAGGCATGGTGATGCAGATTGGCGAAGCTGTTCAAGATTTTGCAGTTGGCGATCGAGTTGTAGCACTCGTCTCTAATACAGGAGGTGGATACGCACAATATTGTAAAGCAAAGGAACGATTGGTTCATCGAATTCCAGAAGGGTTAGATTATATTCAAGCAGCTGCTATTCCGTTACAGGGATTAACGGCATACCATACACTTACGACAATGGGGAGAATTCAAGAAGGTGAAACAGTATTAATTCACGCTGCCGGTGGGGGAGT
The DNA here is from genome assembly GCF_056619965.1 of Halalkalibacter sp. HAAS-P014. Classification (NCBI taxonomy): domain Bacteria; kingdom Bacillati; phylum Bacillota; class Bacilli; order Caryophanales; family Bacillaceae; genus Halalkalibacter; species Halalkalibacter sp. HAAS-P014. The sequence continues at coordinate 168,644 of NZ_JBWQTV010000013.1, forward strand.
AGGGACTCTAGCCGTTCAAATGGCTAGACAGTTAGGCGCTAAGAAAATTATTGCTACAGCAGGCAGCCATGAAAAGCTCAAACTAGCCAAATCTTTGGGTGCTGATTTAGCCATTAACTATAATGAAGAAGATTGGACTCAAGTAGTACACTCAGCCACAGGGGGAAAAGGAGTTAACCTTATTTTAGAATCAATTGGTGGGGAATTTAGAGTCAAGAATATTAGTTGTTTGTCTGATTTTGGGAGATTAATTACATTAGGGCAATCAAGTAGAGAATCGAAAGCCTTTGATCCAATTGTTTTAATGAAGCGCAGCCTTACACTAGCAGGGTTTTACCTTTCTAGTGTCATCCAGAAGAATGACATGTACCACGAAAGTTTAGAGACAGTGCTACAGCTTGTACTTGACGAGAGAATACGACCAATTATTAGCGAAATAGTCCCTTTATCAAGTGCAGTTACTATACATGAGTTGATCGAAAATCGAAAAACAATCGGGAAGTCGATACTGCTTCCGTGAAGGGAGAAGCGTGGAGACGGTTCGAGACTGGTGAAAAAGTACGTCGAATAGTAGTAAAAAAGGAAAAACGTCCTTTTTTACTACCCTTGCTTCCTGCATATCTTCTCAACAAAAGCAGCAAATTATAAGAAATAGGAAGTCACTAATGCATTGATATTTTGGAGAGAAGGGAAATAAGGCATATGTACGTGGATGGGTTTGAGAAACCAAGAGTGGTCATCAGCAAATGTTTAGGGTTTGAGTCATGCAGATTCAATGGTGGGATCATCCAAGATAAGTTTATTCAAAAGCTAAGCTCCTTCGTACAATACATTATGGTTTGTCCTGAAGTGGAAATCGGGTTAGGGACACCTAGAAATCCAATTCGATTAGTCACTTCTCCTCCTTTTGAAGAGGTAAGACTAGTCGAACCGGCAACAAAGAGAGATCTAACAGACAAGATGAAGGAGTTTTCCACTTCTTTTTTGGATGGGTTGGAAGAGTTGGATGGGTTTATTCTGAAGAGTCGCTCTCCAAGCTGTGCCTTTTTTGATGCCAAGGTAACAAACGGGATAGAAAAAGCTCCGACGATTGGGAAGAGACCTGGGTTATTTGGTGAAGCTGTGTTACAGCGTTACTCGCATTTAGCTGTGGAGGATGAGGGGAGGCTAACAAATTTTACAGTCAGAGATCATTTTTTAACGAAATTATTTACCATCGCTAAATTTAGAAGCATCAAGAAAAAGGGTCATCTCAAGGATTTGCTCTCTTTTCATACAACGAATAAATACTTATTTATGTCCTGTCATCAACAAAAGCTGAAGGAATTAGGAAGAGTCTGTGCAAATTGGGAGCAACTTTCTTCTGGTCAGTTATATGAAGCATATGAAAAAATTCTGTACCAACTTTTGGAGAGGGCACCGACAAAGATGTCTGTTATTAATGTCCTCTACCACATTATGGGATACTTTTCAGATCAGTTAACGAAAGCAGAAAGGTACTTCTTTCTAAATCTTGTCGAGCAATACCGAAATCATAAGGTCCCATTAAGCTGTCCGTTAGGTGTACTGAAATCATGGAATGTACGATTTCAAAATGAGTATTTAGCTTCGCAGACCTTTTTTGCTCCATACCCGGATGAGTTAATGGAGATTACAGATTCTGGAAAAGGCAGGAACTATGCGTAGGAAGCAGGGATCACAGGGGTGGTTCTAATGCTTCCACGCGTTTTCTGTTAAAGGAATATTCTGATATTTTTATTTACTTCCATTACTCGTCCGGTTATAATGAGAACGTACATTCTTATCTGCTTTTACTTGTCCCTTTCCAAAACATGCTTAAGGAGGTTCTCTTATTTGTCCAAAGAGCTTGAAGTAAAGGATCATGATCGTTGGTTCAAGGAATTAATCCAAACCTTTTTTGAAGAGTTTATCCTCGCATTTTTTCCGTCGGTTTATGAGCATATTGATTTTCGACATACTACGTTTTTGTCTGAAGAGCTGTACACGGATATTTTAAAAGGAGAAAAGCGCCGTGTTGACCTTTTGGTTGAAGCAAGTATGAAAGGGCAAGAATCATTAATCATTATCCACATTGAACCTCAAAGCTATTATCAACCTCAGTTTTCAGATCGAATGTTTGTCTACTTCAGTCGCCTCTATGAAAAGTATCGCCGTCCAATTGTACCGATTGCCGTTTTTAGCTATGATAAAATGAAAGAAGAGAATAATCAGCTGTTAATGAAATTTCCATTTTTTCAGGTGTAGGATTTTCGTTTTTTAAAGCTGCAGTTAGGGAACATGAATTGGCGTGACTATCTTGGCCAGTCGAATCCAGTAGCGGCGGCTTTATTAAGCAAGATGGGGTATCAAAAGGAAGAGCGAATGCAGGTGAAAAAAGAATTCTTAAGAATGCTTGTAAGATTAGAGCTTGACCCAGCGAAAATGAATTTGCTGACTGGCTTTTTTGAGGCTTATTTACATCTTTCAGAAGAGGAAGAACAAATACTGCAATCGGAACTCGAACAACTTACAAAAGAAGAGGAGGATCAAATTATGGAAATGATTAGTTCTTGGGAACGTCGTGGATTGGAGAAAGGGCTAGAAAAAGGATTGACGGAAGGAGAACGAAAAAAAGCGCTAGAGGTTGCCAGGAAGATGTTAGAAAAGGGTTTTGCAACGGAAGAAATTCAAGAGTTGACTAACTTATCGATTGTCGAAATTGAAAAGTGTAGAAAGTAGAGGGAGCGTGGGAACCGTTTCTTGCTTAATTGTGGATAAATAAAAGTAGATTTATCGAAAATTCGAGCCTTTCTATACAAAAAAGTGAATAACCTATCCGTTATACACGCAGTTTTCCACATTCCATTAGATATTCACAGGGAGTGCTAGCTTTTTTTAAATCACCTTGATATATATCCACAAGAAGAGGAAGCAAGTGGCCATCCCTCTGCTTCCTCTTCCTAGACTCTTTATCTTAATAAGGATCCGCTTCATGACCTTTCTTCACAGCGTCTTTCGTTGCTTCATTCGCAGCTATTGAACCTTCACCATATTTAGACTTACCTGCTTCGCGTCCTGGTATATTGCTCTCTGTATCCATTTCTTTCATTTCTTTCATTTTTGTTTCCAACGCTTCCTTCACACGGCGGCCATAGTCTGCATCGGCTTGTGTGAATTGCTCAATCATGGCATCTTGGATTCGTTTATCACATACAGCAAGAGCATCGGATAGGTTTTTGATTAGTTCATCGCGCTCCCAATCTTCAAAGCTGCGATACGTGTGGCCCGCTTGACCGTAGTTGTTAGGGCGATCAATTGGTGCACTCATTGCTGCAGCATTATATGTTGGTCGATGTGGGTAATGATTTTCTTTGTTTGCTTCCTTCAAGCCGTCCAGCATTGATGGCTCATAGTTAATATGTGGATTGTCTCCAGACTCTTTCTGGTCACGTGTAGCCATCTGACCTCGTTGCTGATTTGTGCGTACAGGTGCCTTCGGTGCATTCACAGGTAGTTTCAGATAGTTCGCGCCAACACGATAGCGTTGTGTATCAGAGTACGAGAAGGTACGGCCTTGCAGCATTTTGTCGTCTGAGAAGTCCATTCCATCGACAAGAACCCCTGTACCAAAAGCTGCTTGCTCAATCTCTGCATGGAAGTCTTCTGGATTTCGATCAAGAACCATACGTCCTACCGGCAACCATGGGAATTTATCTTCCGGCCAAAGTTTCGTATCATCAAGTGGATCAAAATCAAGTTCTGGATGGTAATCATCCTCCATGATTTGGACAAAGAGCTCCCATTCAGGATAATCTCCACGCTCAATCGATTCATATAAATCTTGTGTTGCATGACCGACGTTTTTCGCTTGAATCTCATTTGCTTCCTCTTGTGTTAAGTTTCGAATCCCTTGCTTCGGCTCCCAGTGATACTTCACTAGCACAGCCTCGCCTTTTTCATTTACCCATTTATAAGTATTTACCCCAGAACCCTGCATATGACGGTATGTAGCAGGAATCCCCCATGGAGAGAATAGGAATGTAATCATATGAGTTGCTTCTGGTGAACGGGAAACGAAGTCAAACATTCGCTCAGGATTTGGTACGTTCGAAGCTGGATCTGGCTTAAACGCGTGAATCATATCAGGGAACTTCATCGCATCACGGATAAAGAAAATTTTCAAATTGTTCCCGACCAAATCCCAGTTGCCGTCTTCTGTATACATTTTCACGGCAAAGCCACGTGGGTCTCTAGCAGTTTCCGGTGAATCCTTCGCTCCTGCCACTGTAGAAAAGCGCACCATGAGAGGGGTTTTCTTTCCGGCACCTGAAAAAACTTTCGCACGAGTATAGTTTTCTACCGGTTCCTCTCCAACCTTTCCGTACGTTTCAAAATAGCCAAAAGCACCAGATCCCCGTGCGTGTACGACACGTTCAGGTATTTCTTCACGGTCAAAGTGGGAAATTTTCTCGATGAAGTGATAATTTTCTAGAGTGGCAGGACCACGATCGCCAATTGTACGGATGTTCTGATTATCTCGTACAGGGTGTCCTTGGCGAGTTGTCAGCGTCTCGCGCTTTTCGTCATCCTCATTGGATGGATTCATATCTTTATTATCTGCCATAATGCAAGCCTCCTAAAATTAGTACATCCTTTATTTTCCTCCCTGTTGGAAATTTTATACGGTAGTGGGATTAATTTAATGGAGTAATATTGCTAAGAGTAGATGGTTATAAAAACTTTCTATGCAGATTCATCGATTAGGTATGAGCCAGTTGCCATGACAAAAAGCTTGGAGAATCCTCCAAGCTTACGCATACGTCTCTATTTTTACTCTTGATCCTGATACCCGTTTTTCCGTGCTTGCATTTCATCAGCGATTTCGGCATCAAAAGCCTTTATACTTTCAGCGCGACGGTGGTTCTTTTCTTTGATGGCTTCTCGTTGCTCTTCTTGTAAATCAGACTGCAACGTTTCTTCAGCAGCCTCAATATTGTGCTGTGTATTATCCTTCATTTGTTGCAGACGCTCAACGTTATTCTCTCGATTATCCGGCTTTGCCATGTCTATTACCCCTTTTTCTTCAGAAATAGCTGCTTTAAAAGCGCAATCTTAGTATGACAAAGATCGCTAATGATATTCAGAAAAGTAGATATACTTAAGATTAAGGTTAGATAGGTGACACAAGCGAACAACAAAAAAGAAGCAACCACCCGTCAGCCTGCAAAGAGAATGGGGGAGTTGCTTCTTTTTAACATTAAATGGAAGATGGGAGCGCGAGAACCGTCAACACGCTTCAGCTGGGAGCGCTTCCACACTCACTCCTAAGAAGCGTGCGTTCCAGGTGTCAAATCACCTTTGTCTAAAGGTCTATCTTTTGAATTTAGACTAACTGCTGCAAAAATACCGATAGTCGCACAAACAATAATATAAATGAAGGCAGAAACATACAAGCCATTCGAAATTTCAATTAAAAAGCCCATCACCATAGGTGCTAATAATGCACCAATCATTCCGCCGAGATTAACCATTCCAAAAGTTGAGCCTAATACGTTTTTAGGGAATAGCTTATGTGGCAAACTAAAGACTGTCGCTACCACTGGCCCGTGGAATAGCATACAAATTGACTGATAAACAATAACGAGAGTAACGGACGATGCATTGTATAACAAGTACAATGAGCCAATCATAACGAGAAGACTTAAAATGGAAAGGTGCTTTTCTTTTCCACTTAGACGCGACTTAATCAGTTGACCACCGAGAATAACCCCAACTGCTCCAAAAAGGGCAGGTACCGCTGTGAGTAGCCCCATCGACATTAAATCAAGGCCTCTAACATTGACAAGATATGGAGGCATCCAAGAAATGAGTCCCCATACAACTGTACTTACTGCAAACCACATAATCGCCAAGTGCCAGCTTGTTGGAACCTTTAAAATATCTTTAAAAGATGACTTTTCAATTCGATCTTGTTTCATCATTTCAACTAGCATATTTTCTGGTCTTAAATAATGCCACATGAGCCAAGCAAAAAAGATCCCAATTAATCCAATGGCAATAAAAAGGTTTTGCCAACCGATCCACACGAGTAGTGGTGTAGCAATTAAAGGTGCGATGACCCCACCGAGTGAATTGGAAGACATCATAATGGTCTGAGCACTTGTCCGTTCTTCTTTCGGAAAGGTATCGGCTATGGCTTTCGAACTTGCTGCCGGATATCCACCTTCCCCGAGACCAAACATAAAACGAATGATGATCATAGACAAAAGAGACCAAGCCATCCCAGTTAAAACGGTAAAAAACGACCAAACGAGTATGGCAATCGTAATGACTTTTCTTGATCCATATTTATCTGCAAGCCAGCCTCCAGGCAATTGCATTAAAGCATAACCAGCAAAGAAACTACTTAACACGATCCCCATGACAGACGGGCTAAGGTTAAAATCCTTGGCAATTTCGACAATCCCGACATTCATTGCCATCCTATCTAGATAAGACAAACACCATCCTAAAAATAGGAGGATAAGTATCGTTTGCCTTTTACTTTTCTTCGGTGTATTCATAACATTCACTCCTTATCATTTGCTTATATGTAATGAAACTTCCTTGCTATCTTTTTGTGACTGGTTTAGATAATCGAACACGAGTGAGATAAACATCTTTCCAGCGGTCAGAATGGACTGCTCGTCCACATCAAATTTTGGATGATGATGTGGGTAAACCGCTTGAATATCAGCATTTCTTCCGCCTACATTGAAAAAGGCACCAGGTCGCTCTTTTACATAGTAAGCAAAGTCCTCCATCGCCATTTGTAACGGGGATTCCGAAACATTTTCTTTGCCAACGACATCTTCGCCGATTCGTTTAATACGAAGGGCTTCGTCCGAATCATTACAGACAGAAGGGTAGCCGTATTCATAATTGATTTGACAGGTTGCACCTGCTGAGCTACATGCCATTTCTGCGATCTTTCGAATGTTTTCTGCTGCAAGCTTACGTGCTTCCTCTGAAAATGTTCGAACAGTTCCAGCCAACGTCACTTTATCAGGAATAATATTAAAGCTGCTTGCACCATCAAATGAACAAACGGTAATCACAGCAGGGTCTGTCGCATTAATACGACTAGCAGCGATCTGTTGAATATTCGTTACGATTTGACTTCCAATTAAGACAGGATCAGCGGCAAGGTGAGGGGAAGACCCATGTCCACCTTTTCCTTCAATGACAATTTCAAATTTGTCTCCAGCTGCCATCATGTAGTTTTCTTTAAAGCAAACTTGTCCTACAGGTACGTTTGACAACACATGAGCGCCGTAGACTACATCTACATCTGTTAGACATCCGTCTTCAATCATCGCTTTTGCCCCACCAGGAATGACTTCTTCAGCAAATTGGTGAATGAACAGGACATTGCCATGTAGTTCCTCTTTTACCTTACTAAGCGCACGGGCTGTGCCTAGTAGGGAGGCAGTATGAATGTCATGACCACATGCATGCATCACGCCTTCAATTTTTGACTTATAAGGAACAGACTTAGCATCTTGAATAGGAAGTGCGTCAAAATCAGCACGGAGCGCAACCGTTTTGCCTGGTTTTCCTCCTTTGAGTAACGCTGTAACGCCACGGCCTCCTACTCCGGTTTTCACCTCTAGCCCCAACTCTTTTAAATAGGTTGCGATCATTTCTGGGGTTCTTTGTTCTTCAAATGACAATTCAGGGTACATATGCAAATTACGTCTAATTTCGACGAGATCTGCAAATATTGTTTCTAGTTCTTTGAATGCGGTTTTTTTCATTATTGCTTCTCCTCCTAGCCCTTTTTTTGTTAACGTTTTCAAATAAAAGAATAGTAACACTTTTCTGCGTTTCCTAAATATTATATAATCTCAAGTAGAACATCAATGTGTAGTTAAACAAGGTTAGTATAGTGTAATTGTTGATATCAACAACTGGGGTGGGGAAGGTATGCAAGGGAATGAAGTTTTTCTTAAACAATTAAGTCTAGAAAATCAAAGGGCGCTGGACCATGTCATGAATCTGATGGAAAGTTTTCGAGCGATGAATTCGAGTCTTGAATTGGATGAGGTCTTGAAAAAAATCATGCATTACGCGCTAAATATTGTCGAAACAGCAGAGGCAGGATATATCCAAATGTTAGATGAAGCGTCGAATAAACTGGTTATAAAGGCGTATGTGGGTTTTAATGATAGCATCAACTCCTTTAAAGTAAATGTCGGGGAGTCAATCACTGGAAAAGTTTTCAGAGATGGTTGTGTGAGGCTCATGTCTTCAAGAGATGAAATTTATCAGAGTATGGGTGATTTGAGTAGGGAAAATTTTGAACTGATCGATAAGGCTCATGATAAGAATCAAAATATAAAATCGGTTTTAGCTGTCCCTGTATCATTCGGAACAAACCGGATTGGGGTGATGGCGCTTCATTGTTTTGATATCGAAGACGGCATTAGTGAAATTGATCTCCAACTGTTACAAAGTTTCGCTTCGCAGGCAGCGATTGCCCTTTATAATGCTAAACTCCATACAGAAGTACAGGAAACGTTGCATGAAGCAACCCATTTATCACAAAGGCTCAAAGAATCAAATACCTTATTAGAAAAAAGGACAAACATTCACAACCTACTAACGGAGTTATCCGTTCAGAACAGAGGTCTCGATGCGATTATTGTAGAAATGAATAAATTGATGACAAGAACGTTTGTGTATGTCGATTATCTTGAAGGAACATTTTATCCCAAACACAATCACCAAATCGCTAGAAGGATAGATGATGTTTTCCTTCTTTTCCGAACGAAAGCCAAACCCGCATACGTATCGATCTATGACAGTGCTTCGGTAGGTGGCTATATTTATCCGATTAGGTCCGGTTCGATCTTATTAGGCTGTATCATTGTCGAAGGTAACGCGCCTTTATCACAACTCGATCATCTAATCATTGAACAGGGAGCACCTATTCTATCTCTTGAAATTATGAAAAGAAGATCGCAAACGGAAATTATGTATAAGAGAACCTATGAAACCTACCAACAATTTTTGAAAATAAAAAGTCCGAAGCAGGCAGAGCTTGCTGCTGAGGAATTAGGGATCTATCATCACCCGTTTCTTCTAACGGCCCTAATTGAGTTAGATGGAAACATCGATCTGCATTCTCTTGAAAACGAGGCATTGCTTCTACTAGCACACCTGAAAGAGCAAATGTCCTTTAAGGATAGTGTGCTATTTAGCTATAATAATAAAATTACGATATTTTCTGCTTTTCAAAATGCGAGTCAGGAAGCCTACTTGACAGAAGCAATTGTAAGCGCTCTAAAATGGTGGAACGAGCGTTATACCGTAGTAGCCCGAGGAGGAATTAGTACAGGATACTACCATCCTGGACAAGCCGAAGAAAATCATTTAAAAGCAGAGAAAGCTCTTCTGTACCTGAGAAAACAAATGGAAAAAGGCATGATTCATTATAAAAAAATTGGGGTCAGCAGCTTTTTTTTAGACCGTTCTCCAGCAGAAATCGATGCATTCATGAAGGATACATTTTCGCAATTATGGATAAATCATGAGAAAAACGATGAATTGTTAAATACCCTTTTTACATACATTCAGAATAACCGGTCCATGGCTGCGACTGCTAAGGAGCTCCATATTCATACAAACACACTCTATCATCGCATTAAGAAAATAGAGGATACTCTTAGTTTGGATTTTAACCATTACGAGGATTTTCTTAAAGTGCAGCTTGGATTCTATCTTTTTAAAAATTTCTTGGAGCATTAGGGGAGTATGGGGACGGATGTGGCCTCTCCCTAGAGGTAAGGCCAAAATGAAACTTATAGAAGTCATGGATAAGCTGGTAACTATATAGCGAACAGGGAATTAATGTTAAAATTATTATGGGTTGCTACAAAAGGATTGAGGTGAAAAAACGTAGAATATCCTCAATGGATTAAAACAGGTATATCAAAACGTTTTATTAATGAGTTACAAAGCTTTTGCTTGAGGGTGTGGTAATATATGAACAGGGAAAGGCTGTACGAGAAGCTTAACGATTACAAACGTGCGAGTACGAGACTTAATGAAGCAACAGAAATTCAAATAGAATCAGATATTGTTTTTGATGGTGTTATCCAGCGATTTGAGTTCACATTTGAATTAAGTTGGAAGTGGATGAAAATGTTCTTGGAATATACAGGTATAACGGAAATTAAAAGTCCTAGGGCAACGATAAGGGAAGCATTTACATACGGCTTAATTGAAGACGGAGAACAATGGATTGATATGATGGTAGATCGGAATAAAGCTTCTCACCTTTATGATGAGGAAGAAGCGAAACTAATATATGAGAAAGTGAAGAGCCATTATAGCCAGTTGTTAACCAACTTGTATGATAAATTAGAGGAAGAAATCTCAAAGGTATAATGAGAGTGTAAATCAACAAAACAGGGTCTTTAACGAAAGCGTAGGAGTTGTCAATTGGACAACTCCTACGCTTTCGTTTTTACCTTTAATCCTCTTTTTGGTGGCTAGACCAACTCTCCCGTTGCTCATCCTTTTCCTCGAAAAAATCAGAAGCTTTGACTGCGCGCAACATACTCCGGGTGGTGACCGGCCCCGCAGTCCTCTTCGCTAATTGAATGTAAAACAACTTCAGCAAAAGCTTCTACTGCTGGAGACAACCATTTTTTCTTTTTTATTAGCATATGGGGGTAAATGGGGTCGAATTGTTCGGAATGACCTAACATTTTTAGCTTTCCACTCTTAACTTCTTCTTTAACAAGTGTACTGCATTAAAGAACAAGGTAAATAAGGAATAAAAATACCAAATAAAGTAAAAAGTAACCTTAACAAATGGAAAGTTGAGGTTACATCGTGAATAATTTTAACCCTACAGCTAGAGTACGGAGATTCAAGGCGCATGTTAGTGCTATTGGTACTACACAACTACACCTCCGAAATCCATATATCATTGCTTGGTGGTCAGCAGCATTCCCTGGTTTTGGTCATCTTCTTCTATCTAAATATCTTAGAGGTTATGCGCTATTTCTTTGGGAAATCCTCATAAATAACATGACAAACTTAAACCTTGCTATGGTGTACTCGTTTACTGGTAATATGGAAATGGCAAAAAGCGTGCTGGAACCTAAATGGTTTCTCATGTATATCCCTGTCTACCTTTTTGCAATTTGGGATAGTTATCGAACAGCAGTTGATATGAATAAAATGTTTATTTTAGCCGAGCGGGAAAATGCCGACTTTAATTCATACACAATAGGTCCTATTGAAATTAATTATTTAGATAAGAGAAGCCCCATTATGGCAATTGTATGGTCGCTTTTTACACCAGGATTGGGACAATTTTATATACATAGAGTCGTAACAGCCATTTTTACGATGGTTTTTATCATTGTTTTTGTTTACTTCTCGAATGTTCTTGTTGCTATTCATTATCTTTTTTTGGGTGAGATTAACCTGGCTACAGAAGTTGTTGACCCACAATGGCTTTTATTTCTGCCTTCTCATTACGGGTTTGCCGTATACGAATCATACGTTAATACGGTTGAAAATAATAAACTATATGAGAGCGAACAGCGCAAATTTTTTAAAGAAGAATACCAACAATATCGTGTGAAATTTCCTGAATCAATGGGTGAGGTGAAATAAAATGCAGATATTCTCGACTTTTGAGCACTCATCATACCTTGAATTGGCTATTACGTCTTTAGAAAAAGTAGGTGTGAAAAAAGAATGTATACTTGCCGTTCCCCTTATTAACAGAGTAGAGGAAAGAAGGTTATTTGATACACTTCATCGTGCAGATGGTATTAGCCTTTTTGATAAGGGAGCAGCGATAGGGACGGCATTTTCCGTTATTGGAGCAAGTGTAGGTTTTGTTTTAGAGTGGGGTCCTATTTATTGGGGATTAATCGGTGCAGCAGTTGGATTCATACTTGGCTTTATGATCGATTACATCATTTTTAAAGTTGTTCATAAACGAAAAAAGGTAGTAAAAGGGAAAAAGTCAGAAGTGGTACTGGTTGTTGACTGTCCGATAGAATTAGCTGAGAAAGTGGAAGAGGTACTATGGGAGCACCTTGCACTCGGAGTGGCAAAAGTTGGCGCTAGATAAAGATTCAACTTTAATTAAATATAATGAGAATCATCAGTGCATCCTAAATGAAGAGGGGGTACTTGTTTAATGAAATCAAATAAAATATTCGATAAATTATTATTACATACCTTACTTGTTTTAGGACTTGGATTGTTACCTGTAGTATTCAGGAAACCACCAATAAAAGACTGGCTGCTGGTATATTTGTGGAATGCCTTTACGAATGGAATCATTGATAAGGTTGTTGTCTCGAACAATATAGTCAAGTACCCTGTGCGATTATTACCGAAAATGTTTAAAATCCATATATTGTTTGATTTTTTATTATATCCGATTATAACCGTTGCCTATAACCGAATGACAGCAAAAGACAAACCGTTGATGATCGTTTTAAAGTTGCTTTATTTCACAATCCCAATGATTTTGATAGAACTATGGGCAGAAAGAAAAACGGGTTTAATAAAATTTAACAGAGGATGGAAATGGTATCATTCATTTATCAGCCTTAATATTAAGTCTTTGTTAACGAGGCTATGGATTGGATGGGTGAGAAAAGTTGAGGATAAACAACAAAATATTTAAAGTGAGCGTGGGGGTGGTTCACCTGCTTCTTTGAATCTCATGCTACATACTGACTGAAAGAGTTAGTAAAGGGTTCACCTTGCACTAGGAGTTGTACGATGATTACTGAATATGGTTAAAACCAGTTTGCATTCTCCTTATAACAACACCTCTTCAAAAATGCGAAGAGGTGCTGTTATAAATTTTATTGGTATTGTTTCATCCATTCTTGGAAGTTTGCAATGACTCCGTCTAAGTAGGCGATCGTTGTTTCGTCTGTTAAGTTCCCATCAGCATCAAACTTTTCATGAACAGCGCCTACGTATACTTCGTTTCCACCAAGTACTGGAGAACTCAATCCACCAGCAAATAAAATGTCACGCAGGTGCATCTGGGCTTTTACTGATCCGAGAATGCCCATTGAAGAACCCATGATAATGGAAGGTTTTCTTTGCATTACTTGGTCAACGCGGCTTAACCAGTCAATCGCATTTCCTAATACACCAGGAATAGATGAGTTATATTCAGGTGTTACCCAAAGAACAGCATCAGCTGCCTTTACTTTCGCTTTCAAATTAAGAACTTCTTGTGGTGCATCTAATTCAGTATCTTGGTTGTACATTGGTAGTGGAGCTAAGTCTAAAATTTCTAGATCAAATTGATCTGCGTAACGTTTTTGAACATGTTTTGCCAGTTGTAAGTTATATGAATCTTTCCGAATACTTCCTACGATTGCTACTACTTTCATTTTGTTAACCTCCAAATGTTAAATGTTTTGGATCATGTCTTTTCTTTGATCTTTTACTGCTTTAAAAAGCTATATATTGCCATTAAATTATGAAAAAATTACTCAGATTCGAGCTGAATCCATTGCTGAGACCAGCTTTCGATTGTCCTTAAGACAGGTTCCATTGAAAGTCCCTTTTCTGTTAAGGAGTATTCAATGACTACGGGTGTTGTGGGTATAACCTCACGTTTCACGATCGCTTGATGTTCTAAGTCTTTTAAACGGTCAGATAATACTTTTCCACTAATCCCTATAGCAGATTGAATTTCACTGAATCGTTGCGAACCTGCTAATAATTGATAAATTACTAATGCGGTCCATCTTTGACTTAAAATGGAGATGGCTTTTTCGACTTTTGGGCAAATCGATGGTTGCTTCATATGTTAACAACACCTCACTTAGTTAGATTATACCACAAAAGCCCAATTAATTTACAAAAGCAAATGTAGTTACTTGACAAAAGTTAGTTATGAAAATAAACTAAGTTACATAAGGTAAGTAATAAAAAGGAGATAACATTCATGAACCAAAACGAAATAGGGAAACTTATTTTAAGAGTGGTGTGAGGTTTTACATTCTTTATTCATGGATTATCAAAATTTCAGGATACAGCAGTTTTTTTGGTAGCATGGGAATTCCTGGATTTTTGGCATGAGTTGTAGCTATCATTGAATTAGTAGGTGGGATCCTAATTATTTTTGGCTTAGGAACGCGAATTGTTTCGCTCTTGTTTGCACTGGTTATGATAGGAGCTATTTTTATTGTAAAGCTTCCAGCTGGTTTTTTGGGTAATGGGGAAATGGCAGGATATGAATTAGACATAGTATTACTAGCGATGTCTATTTACTTTATTTTAGCCGATAAATCAAAATTTTCTTTAGACCATAAACTATTTAATAAAAAGGAAGATGATAATGGGATTTCACTCTAAACCAACAACATTTGTATCGCACGTCAAAGTAAAAGTAGCAGATTTAGAACGTGCAATAGCATTTTATCAGGGGATTCTTGGCTTTGAAGTTTTAGAACAAACAACGTCGACGGTAAAACTTACAACGGATGGAAAAACAAGTATTTTATCACTTGAACAGCCCGAGGATGTTATGCCAAAACAGGGTAGAACAACAGGGTTATATCATTTTGCCATTCTTTTACCGGAAAAGTCGGACTTAGCCAATATAGTAGTTCATTTAACGGAAAATGGCATCCGCTTTGGGGCTTCTGATCATCTTGTAAGTGAAGCCTTGTACCTCCATGATCCAGATGGAAATGAAATAGAAATTTATATTGATCGAGATCCTTCAGAATGGACGTGGAGTGGAGAAGAAGTAGCGATGACGGTTGATCCACTAAATTTTGAAAAACTAGTAACTCATGTAACAGAGAGCAAATGGACTGGCATGCCAAAGGAAACAGTAATGGGTCATATTCATTTACATGTTGCTGAACTAGAAAAGACAGAAGAATTTTATGTGAAAGGCCTTGGATTTGATGTAGTCAATCGATTTGGAGGGCAGGCGCTATTTCTTTCTAGTGGCAAGTACCATCATCATGTCGCTGTCAATGTCTGGAATGGAGTCGGGGCGCCGAGGCCACCCAAGAATGGTGTAGGCCTTGAATACTTTGTACTAACCTACCCAAGTGAAGCAGCCCGCCAAGAAGCGATCGACAACTTACAAAAAATCGGGGCTGCAATCACTGAGGAAAATGACACCATGATCGCACACGATCCTTCAGGAAACGCAGTTGTGTTGGGTGTGTGAGTGGCAGTGAAAAGGGGGGGTTTTTCCTTTTTTGCTGCCTTATAGGCAATATGCGTAGCCGTTATCCTCTTTTGAAAGCCTTACTATGAGTGGGTTTCTCATAGTAAGGCGTGTGACGTGTGGGGCCATTGCGCTTCTTCGAGGTTCTTTTACTCGTGTTTCCCTCAATGAATTAAAGTAAACAAAATAATGGATTTCTGACTTGAAGTAACAGTTGTCTGATAAGGGAAGCTGCCGTAATGGCAGCTTCTTTGGCTTATTATGCTAACAGAACAGAAGAGTTGAATAAGCAATAGGCCGTCATCAAGCCGATGAAGACCCGGATGAGGGAGAATGGCAAGGGAAAAGGTCATCATCAAGCCGATGAAGACCCGGATGAGGGAGAATGGCAAGGGAAAAGGTCATCATAAAACTGATGAAGACCCGGATGAGGGAGAATGGCAAGGGAAAAGGTCATCATAAAACTGATGAAGACCCGGATGAGGGAGAATGGCAAGGGAAAAGGTCATCATCAAGCTGATGAAGACCCGGATGAGGGAGAATGGCAAGGGAAAAGGTCATCATCAAGCTGATGAAGACCCGGATGAGGGAGAATGGCAAGGGAAAAGGTCATCATAAAACTGATGAAGACCAAACCGGAGGAGAATATCAAGAGAAAAGGTCATCATAAAACTGATGAAGACCAAACCGGAGGAGAATATCAAGAGAAAAATCCATCATCAAGCCGATGAAGACCCGGATGAGGGAGAATGGCAAAGGAAAAAGGCATCACGCATCGTGGCGACGGTTCATTTCAAGTATTTAAAGAAAATGTATGATTTAATGGAAAGTACAGTATAAAGATCAAGAAAGGCGACCGATTTCGATCGCCAAGAGAGTATCCATTCTTTTTTATTATAACCCTGGTGCTGGAATGATTGTCGCAAACCAGAAACTGATCACAGGAAGTAAAGCTATGATAAACAGAAGAAACATCCACGTTAATCCTTTACGATCCAATGCAGAACGAGCATCGCGCACAAGTTCACGAAGTCGTGGTAATTTACTCATACGTAACATTATCAGTTCAAGCACTAAAAGTAGCACTGTAGCTACCGCAGATACGAGACAGAAAGGACAAATCGCTTCAATGACAAACAATTGTAAATACACAAAGAATGCAGAAGACATTACACCAATAATTGTAATGGGTGTTAACACTTTAAGCACTAAAGGATGACGTGTTTGAAACCACACTCCAGAAAGTACGAGAGTTGTAAGGTAATAGAATCCTCCCATTAGAGCAAGTGGAATTCCCATCACATAAGCCCATTCACTCGTCATAACTGCCCACGGTGTTCCAGTTACATCAAAGCTTGCCGGTAGTGGAAGTACCCAGAAATGAACCCCCGTTAAGAAAATACTCACAGCCCAACCAAGTGCGGCAATCGCCGTAAAGAGCGCAAATAATTTCGGTACAGCCGATCCATACGAATGTGCAAAACCAACTGTTGTTTCTTGACTTACTTCTTTTTTAAAATTTATTGTTTTTTCTTGTACTATCTCTTTCAAAGTAATCCCTCCATTCTAGGTGTTAAAAGGGTATAAAGAGGGTATTAGTTGAAGTTTTTAGTATTATTGCTGTGGGAACCATTCTTCTTGTAGGGTGTAACGGAGATACATCTAAGGAGTTAAAAGTACCTACATTAACAGGTGCGAATCAAAAAGAGCATCACTTCATCATGTGACGCTCTTTTTGATTCGTTAAACTTATAGCTCAATTAAGTGAGCTTTAACCTTAACTCTTTCTAAAGCTTAAAATTTTCGCCTTTAAAATTTGGCAAACTTCATTATGTTCATTGAACGTTTCGCACTCAACCAATAGAAGAGCTTGGTTCGGTTTGGATGTAGAAGGTTTGATCTTTTTAATTGTGCTCTTTACATGTAAAACATCATCTGGGCGGGTTGGTTGTGGCCATTTAATCTCTCCACCAGCCCCAATTACTCCATGAGCAAAAGGGAGACTCTCTGTCAATAATCTCATAGTAATCGCTGCAGTATGCCAACCACTGGCAGCTAATCCTTTGAAAAAAGTATCTTCGGCTAGGTTCTCATCACAATGGAAAACTTGAGGGTCAAACTCATGAGCAAATCTTTTAATTTCGTCTGCACTTAATTTATATTTTTTACTGATAAAACTGTCACCAACTTGTAAATCATCAAGATAAAGGGCCATAGAATATCCTCCTTCAATTTTTTTTATGTATATCCATATATTGAGATGCTGTAAAAAAACAACATTTTTATACTTTTCTGAAAATTATAATATATATGTGTAATGGTATTGGTAAGCGTAGTTTCTGTCAAGAAATAAGCATGGGACGGTTTGACGATGACGTTTTCGTTTGAAATAATAATACTGACATATTTAGGAGGCAATAACATGGAGAATTTCACTGATTATTTAGCGACTATTGATAACCCACAACATCGGGCCCGAACGGAAGAAGTTTTGACTTGGATAACTGAGAAATTTCCCAATTTGGTGCAGGAAATTAAGTGGAATCAGCCTATGTTTACCGATCATGGCACTTATATTATTGGCTTTAGTGTAGCCAAACAACATTTGGCTGTTGCCCCTGAGAGAGTAACGATTTCTCGTTTTATTGAAGAAATTGAAAAGGCCGGCTATAGTCACACTAAGGAGTTGGTACGGATTAAGTGGAATCAGCCGGTTGATTTCTCATTGCTTGAGAAAATGATCGAGTTTAATATTTTGGATAAGGCAGACTGTTCGACCTTTTGGCGAAAATAGACAGTTGCCCAATAAAAGGAGCTACCAAATGGCAGCTCCTTTTATCATGCTCGATCTAACAGCTTGTTAGGTGAATAAGACATGTTAAAATTAGTATGATAGGACAGTAGAAATAGATTAGAAAGTAGGAATAAAAAGTGTATAAAATCGGAGTTGTTGGGCCTAGCACGTCCGTAAAGCGGATTCTCAAATTAGCTTGTGAAATGGAACAACAAATGGAATTTATCCCTTACTCATATACAGAGGTAAAAGAGGTAGAGAATATTGTAATTGAACATAAACACGAAGTTGATTTTTGGCTATACTCTGGTTATATCCCGTATATGACTGCGAAACAAAAACAGTTAACTGACGAAAACTCAGTTTACATATTCTCAACGGAATCCAGTATCTATAAAGCTTTTATGGAACTTGTTTATTCTCAAGGAACATTAGTGAATCGATTAAGCATAGATATGATCCCTGCTACTGAGGTAGTGGAGGGAGAGAGCTTGGAACAAGTGAAAAAATTGGTGAAGGACGTTTACGTAAAAACGCTTGATGTGGACATTGATTCCAAGGACCTGTTTCAGTTCCATTATGATTTATGGCAACAACAAAAGACCGATGGTGTTTTAACGTGTTATCCAACTGTTCATGAGGCTTTAACGAAAGCAGGTGTTCCGGCTTATTTGCTGTATCCGACTCGTATTGAAATTTTTCAAACGATACGGGTTTTCTTTGAAAAGATAAAGACATCCTACTATAAAGATACTCAGATTGGTGTTGAAAAAATCGATCTGAAAGATTTTGACTCGATCAAAGAGAAAATGGAGAAAACCTACCAAATCCAGTATTTGGAGCTTAGGATGAAGGAAATGCTTATCCAGCTTTGTGAAAAGGTTGATGGCTCTCTATACGAGGAAGGGAATGGACGTTATACGATCTTTAGCTCTCGAGGTGCCATTGAAAGAGAGCTTCAGACGTTAAAGGAAACAGCTCATTCCTTGTCACTTGAAGCAGATACTCCTGTTTCCGTGGGGATTGGTTTCGGAAAAACAGTATTATCGGCAGAAATTAACGCTCATCGTGCCCTCCAGCAGTCGAAGAAAAAAGAAGAACAAGGGATTGTTATGGTTCAGGATGATGGAACCATTATTGAGTCGGTAAAACAGGACAAAGAACTTAAGTATGCCTATCGTACAGATGATAAAGATTTTTTTGAGAAATTAAAAAAAGGGAAAATCCCTATCAAAACGTTTAAGAAAATAGAAGCCTTGATACATAAAATGGGGTGGAGGGATTTTACGACTAAAGATTTGGCAGCCCATCTTCAAATGGGTGAACGAAATGCCCAGCGTATCGTTGCTGCAATGTGTGAAGTGGGTGTTGCACAGTATATAGGGGAGGAGTCACACCACCACCGAGGGAGACCAATGAAAATTTATCGTTTAAACTAAGCATTCCATAAAAGGGTGCTTTTTTATTTGGGGTTTTATGGAATGAAAAAAATTGTTGAAGGGAGACGTACTTTATCGTAATATGTATATAACGAAATTTTCGTTATATATTCGCAAAATTAAGTTTTTTGTTCATAAAACTTTTTTTGTTTATAACACATGAATCTTTTAACTGCTTCTTTCATTAACAGGATGTATTTAACGAAAGTTTCGTTAAGATTTTTTTAAGTTAGGGAGGATTATTTTGGAATTGAAACAAATCTTGCAACAGATTGAAGAGGTTTCTCAAAATGTTTTGGAATGGCGTCGTTACTTGCATCAACATCCTGAGTTATCTTTTCAAGAGTACGAAACATCCCAATATGTATATGATGTACTTCAAGAATTTGGTGGATTTGAACTCGAGCGACCAACAAAAACAAGTGTTGTTGCACGTCTAAAAGGGGAGAATCCGGGTAAGGTTGTAGCATTACGTGCAGATATGGACGCACTTCCGATTCAAGAAATGACGGAACTCCCTTTTTCTTCCACGAAAGAAGGGTTGATGCATGCATGTGCGCATGATGGTCATACAGCTATGCTGCTTGGGGCAGCAAAAGTATTGAAAGACTATCGACATTTATTACATGGTGAGGTTGTTTTTATCTTTCAACACGCAGAGGAATTACCTCCTGGAGGCGCACAGGAAATGGTTGCAGCAGGAGTGTTGGATGGAGTCGATCAAGTAGCAGGTATCCACTTAATGTCAACCATCCCATCTGGAGTAATAGGCATTCGTCAAGGATCGATTACCTCGGCTAGTGATGTTTTTGATATTAAAATTCAAGGAAAAGGTGGACATGCTTCAACTCCTGAACTTACGGTTGACCCATTAGCTGCTGGGGCACAAATTGTGACAGCCTTAAACCATATTGTATCTCGGACTATTTCCCCGCTCAATTCTGCAGTTGTTTCGGTAACGAAGTTCCTAGGAGGCGGTACTGCTCTTAATGTTATTCCAGATTCAGTTGAAATTGGTGGTTCTGTTAGAGTTCTTGATGGAGATACGAGAGAATTAATTGAACAAAGAATCAAAGAAATAGCCGATGGAATTGCGAAGGCAAATGGAGCTACGGCAAAAATCGAATATCAGTATGGCTATAATCCAGTGCAAAATGACCCGGACGTTACGGAATGTTTACAGGCGATGCTTGAAGAACATTTCAAAGATAACACTATAGAAAACATTAATCCAATGCTAGGTGGGGAGGATTTCTCAGCTTTTAGTGATGAGAAACCGGGTTGTTATGTCATGATCGGTGCAGGGGATGAACAGAAGGGCATTGTGTATCCACATCATCATCCTAAATTTGATATCGATGAGGATGCTTTAAAAGTGGGGCTGAAGTTCCACGTATTAACAGCTTTAACACTGACTTCGAAATAAATAACGAATAAATTGAAAAGGAGAGGGTTCCCTTGCCCAGGAAATTGAAAAACGAGAAGAGGACTATATTTGATCGACTGTTAGATTCGATCGAGTATGGTGGTAATAAGTTACCTGATCCAATTGTTTTATTTTTCATTCTGTGTGGACTAACATTAATTGCATCGTTTGTGACAAGTTTATTCAATGTATCTGCGACCCATCCGGTTACTGGGGAAGAAGTCGTGGCTAATAACTTACTAAATGGGGAAGGTTTAGTTACTATTTTAACAAACATGGTTACAAATTTTAGTACCTTCCCACCTCTTGGGCTTGTTCTTGTCGTAATGATCGGTGTAGGACTTGCTGAACAGAGTGGATTTTTTAACGCGATCATGAAACGTGCCGTTATCTCCACCCCAAAAAGGCTACTAATCCCTTCCATTATCCTTCTAGCGATAATAGGGAATGTAGCTGGAGATGCAGGTCCAGTTGTCCTGCCACCTCTTGCGGCTACGATCATGATGGCGTTTGGCTATCATCCACTAGTCGGCTTGGTAGCGGCGTATGCTTCTACTTTAGGAGCTTTTGCTGCTAACTTTTTCCTTGGAATGTCAGATACATTAGTCGCCGGATTTACAGGGCCAGCTGCACAAACTGTGGATCCTAACTATCTCGTAAATCCAGCGATGAACTATTATTTTATCGCTGTTTCAGCCGTAGTTCTGCTATTTGTAGCAATTTGGGTCACTTATAAGTTTACGATTCCACGCTTTGGTACTTATACAGGAGAAATTCATGAACTTGAGGGAGTTACTCCTGAAGAAAAACGTGGATTAAGATGGGCAGGGGTTTCCACTACGATTTTCACGATTGCAGTCCTTTTCTTAGTTCTTCCTGAAAACGGGATTTTACGAAACCCTGAAACTGGCTCAATCATTGAAAATTCTCCATTAATGGGTGGGATTGTCCCATTACTGGCAATCTTTTTCTTCATCCCTGGTCTTTTTTATGGAATTGGAGCAAAATCGATCAAGAGTTCACGTGACTTTGGCGAAGCACTTGGAAAGTCGATGTCGACAATGGGTCCATATATCGTGTTAGTCTTTGCCGCTTCACAATTACTAGCGTTTTTCGCTTCTAGTAATTTAGGTCCCATCATTGCGATTAAAGGATCAGAGTTCTTGAATAATATTGGGGTTACGGGTGTTCCTTTAATTGTTATGTTTATTCTTTTTGTAGCTTTTATCAATCTATTAATCGGCAGTGCTTCGGCAAAATGGGCGATTTTGGCTCCGATTTTCGTTCCTATGTTTATGTTTTTGGATTATCATCCTGCATTTACACAAGCAATGTATCGGGTCGGTGATGCGATTACTAATCCGATTACACCAATGGTGCCATATCTCGTGTTGCTATTGTCATTTGCAAAGAGATTTGATAAAAACATCGGGTTAGGAAGCTTAATTGCTGCGTTATTCCCGTATACACTTTTCTTCGGGTTATTCTGGATCGTGATCGTTGTCATTTGGTACTTACTAGGTATTCCAGTAGGTCCTGAGGGGCCAGTTCATTTATAAGGTGAGTGGGTAATGTTCGTACCAAATTAAATGATTTAATAAAGTATTGGGGCTGTTGCGATGAGCAGTCCCTTAAGTTTTGACTAACAGTTGCATGAAAAAAAGGATAGATGAAAACATGAATTTAGATCATGTTCATCTATCCTTTATTTTTGTATGAAATGTTTGACACTACATTTGTGTTTTTAGGGAAGAGTTACTTTTAATAAAAAAACCCTAAGACGCTTTTATTCATTTACTGGTAATGAAAAAGAAAAGGTTGTTCCTTCACCGGGACGGCTGTTCACAGTAATGTCAGTATCGTGTAAATCCATGATTGATTTTACAATAGCCAAACCGATGCCGACACCGGTCTTGTTCGATCTTGCTTTATCTGTTTTGTAGAACCTCTTCCATATGTGTTCGAGTTGTTCTTCGCTAATTCCCTCACCTTGATCTTTAATTTTGATATGGACATGATTTGAATGTTTTTCTAAAAAGATTTTGATAACCGATTTGTCAGGTGAGATTTGAATCGCATTTTGTACGAGATTGATTAGAGCCTGTTCAATCCGATCTTGATCAGCAAAGACGATAATTTCTTGATGATCGGGGGTGATCTGGATTTCCATTTCTTTAGCAGCCAAGTGTGGTTCTAGTTTCACAGCAAGCATTTGTAATTGTTTTGTTAGATTATATTGGTTCGGCACAATCTTTACCTGACCTGCTTCTAACCGAGTCATATCTAGAGTATCATTGACTAATTTGATCATTCGTTCTGTTTCATCTTTCATCAATAAGTAGTAATGTTCCCTTCGTTTTTCAGGAATGGTACCGTCAAGCAACGCAATTAAAAACCCTTTTATCGAAGTTAGTGGAGAGCGTAAGTCGTGAGAAACATTGGCAATAAACGTTTTACGAGTTTCTTCTAAGTTGTTCAGCTCAGCAGCCATATGGTTAAATGTTTCTCCGAGTTGACCGATTTCGTCACGCGTTTTCACATCGACCGATTGTGTAAAATCACCTTTGGCAAATTGCAAGGCGCTGTTATTCATTTCTTGTAAGGGTGCAGTGATTTTCTTTGAAATAAACCAAAGGAAAATGCCTGTTACGGCAATAATGATCGTAAATGTAATGAAAATCATAAAGACGATTTGTTGGTATTCGTGGTCTAGATCATGAAAAACCATCACCATCACAAGTTGATTGTCGTGGTGATCTGTTAGTGGTGACGCTATGAAATAGCCTAAAACGCCATCGGTCCAACCACCGTTCGTAATCATCTCTCCTTTGGCAGCAGCTCGTATCCACTCCTGGTCAATGTGCTTTTCTTGAATGACAGTCTGATTAGGAGTATAGATTTTTTCCCCTAGGGAGTTAAAGATATATATGCTAAAATCTTTTTGACTTAAAGATGGTTGAAGGGAGGCAGCTGCTTCTTGTTCGTCCCACTGAAACCGTTCCATTGCTTCAAAGTGATTCGTAACTTGATCGTAATGATGAAAGTATGTTTCTTCATAATCGCTATAAAGATTAATATGAAAAAGCCAAAGAAAGACTAATCCGAACAACAAGAACGATAGAAGGATGATCAACGCATAACTAAAAAATAACTTTGTGAAAATCTTTTTTGTTTTAATCATTCTTTTATTTCCTCAAATCGATAGCCTATTCCACGAACTGTCGTTATGGACCATTGAGAAGAATAGGAGTTTAATTTATCTCTTACACGTTTAATATGAACATCAATCGTTCTGGGATCACCATCGAAGTCATACCCCCAGACACGATCTAATAATTGTTGTCTTGAGAGGACTTGATTTGGATTAGAAGCAAAGAAATAGAGTAATTCGATTTCCTTCGGTGGCATTTTTACTTCTTCCTTACTTATGAAAACTTTATACTCCTGCATGTTCATCGCTAAATTAGAGAAGGTTACATCTTCTTTGTACACTTCTGAAGATTTGGTCCGTCTTAAAGCCGCCTTCACTCTAGCGCACAGCTCATGTGGGTCAAAGGGTTTTACAATATAATCATCTGCACCAAGCTCTAACCCTTTCACGATATCGTAGCTTTCCCCTTTGCCAGTAAGCATAAGGATCGGTATATTTTTATCTTCTATTCGGATGGTTTTACAAACTTCCCACCCATCGACTTTCGGCAACATTAAATCTAAAATAATACAGTCTGGACGTTCTTTAAAATACATCTCTAGTCCCGATTCACCATCGTAGGCAGCTACCGATTGAAATCCCATTTTCACCATATACAAATCAATGAGTTCGGTAATATTTGGATCATCTTCTATCGTTAAAATTTTGATTAAACTGTTCATAACGCAATCCTTCCTCACTTGTACTCGTTCGTTCTTAGTATGCGTAAAAGCCTGTCCGATATGGAAAAGCTAATCCCTAGTTTTACACAAAAATATGAATAGAGTGTTAACGCTGTGGAAATATTTTTTGTTAACGTTATGTTCATATTAAGATATTAAAATCGCAATTGCACGTTCGGAAAACGTTGTCTGAACGTTGGTTAAAAATCGTAGGAAAGAGGATGGAAATGAGAAAGTTAGCTACGTTTGCGTCAAATCGTAAAGGCGTTTGGTTGATTTTATTAGTCTGGGTGTTGGTTGCTGGGTTATTAAGTATGGCTCCTTCTGCGAATGACTACACCGTAAATACAGGAGAAAATGATTTACCAAAGGATGTACAATCAGTCATTGCTAGTGAAAAGCTGAATGAATATTTCCCTGATGAGGGTGGTCTTTTAGCATTACTTGTTTTTCAAAATCAAACAGAGTGGAATGAAGGTAATGTTGCTGAAGTTGATCAAGTCAGCCGGTGGTTAGATGAAGAGACTGAATTCACAACCATTGACTCAGTTGTTCCGTTTCACCAGTTTCCTGATCAGGTAAAAGAGATGTTTGCTTCTGAAGATGGCTCAACGATTGTATTACCAGTTGTGCTGTTTGAAAATCTTGAAATGGCTGATATTCATGATACAGTAAGTGGGATAGAGGAATACGGTCAAACTGTGTTAGAAAGTGGGACACTACTGGTTACTGGTCCTGCAGGAATTGCTTCTGATACAATTGCGATCTTTTCTAATGCTGATCTAGTTTTATTATTTTCTACTATTATTTTGGTTCTGATCTTGCTCATTGTGATTTATCGTTCACCATTGCTAGCTATTATTCCTTTAGTTGCAGTTGCGTTTACGTATCAAATCGTTGATCGTGTATTAGGGTTATTCGCAGCAAATGGAGTGTTTGGAATAGAATCACAATCGTTATCGATCGTAATGATTTTATTGTTTGGTGCAACGATCGATTATAGCCTGTTTGTTTTTTCACGCTTTAGAGAGCAACTAAGAGTTAGAGAAGATAAGCACAAAGCAATGGAAGAGGCTGTAAAAGGAGTCGCGGAACCAATTATTTTTAGTGGTGGAACAGTGTTTGCAGCGATGCTTGTTTTGCTTCTTGCTCAATATGGACCGTACCAAAACTTTGCACCTGTTTTTGCGATTACCATTGCGATCGTGTTACTTGCTGGGATCACACTAGTTCCTGCTTTATTTACGCTTGTAGGACGTCGTTCTTTCTGGCCATTTATTCCAAAGGTTGGGGAGAAGACGTTGGAGAAAAATCGTTTTTGGGGTAAAATAGGTTCATTTGTGACAAATAAGCCTTTAGTTGCTGGAGGTTTAGTGCTTGTTTTTCTACTTATTAATGCAACAAACCTTGGTAATATTCAATATTCTTTTAACATCATTCAATCTTTTCCAGAGGATATGAATTCTCGTGTTGGGTTTGAACAGATCGAAGACCGTTTTCCTGCGGGGGAACTTGCACCAACGACGGTGTTAATCGAGAACAAGGATGGATTTGTATTATCTGAAGAAGAAATCATATCACTTGAAAATCTGAATCAGGAGTTAGTACAATTAGACGGAGTGAGTTCTACAACATTGCCGGATCGAGAGGGAATTGAAGCAGGTGGTGGTCATGGAAATCGCTTGTTAAGTGAATCAGAGCAAGCCTTAAAGTTTGATCTCATTCTTTCGATGAATCCATACGAACAACAATCTCTTGATCTTCTAGACTATTTATCCACTGGAAAAGATGAGTTGTTAGAGAACAGTGGATTAGGTAGTGAGCAATATACATTGCATTTTGCTGGAGAAACAGCAAAATCGGCCGATATTCGAGCAATTAGTGATCGGGATACATGGGTTGTAGCTAGTGTTGTGACTCTTGTTATTTTTATCATGTTAATCTTTCATACCCGTTCTGTGGTCGCACCGATTTATATGATGACGACAATTTTAATTTCGTTTGCTTCGGCCTTGGGATTTAGTTGGTTTTTCTTTGAGCATGTTTTTGGTTTCGAAGGGATGAGTTATCGAATTCCGTTATACGCATTTGTTTTCTTAGTAGCACTTGGGGTCGATTACAATATCATGTTAATTTCTCGTATTCGTGAAGAAAATCGCAAGTTTACTATAAAAGAAGCAACACGACGTGGTGTAGCATTAACAGGTGGAGTAATTTCGTCTGCTGGTTTACTATTAGCAGCTACTTTTGCTGTCTTGATGACACAGCCGATCTTAGAGTTATTTATGTTCGGTTTTATCGTTTCGGTTGGAATTATTATGGATGCCTTCCTCATTCGTGGAATGCTTGTCCCAGCGATCGTTACACTATTAAAACAATGGAATTGGTGGCCTAGTAAAAAACAGATTCATAAATCAAGGGAGGTATCATAATGAACAGATCTAAATTATTATTACGTTTTTCAGCTATTTATGCCGTGATTGGTGTTTATATTGGTTCACATATGGCAGGGGCAGGTTCTCATTTGTTCCGTCCTATTCATACACACATATTAGTTGTTGGGTGGTTGTCTTTATTTGCCTTTGCTTCCTTTTATGCACTATATGCCATCCCTAAACAATCTAAACTGGCAATATTTCATGTTTGGAGTTCAATATTAGGGACATTTGGCCTTACTGCTGGAATGTATCTGTATTATTTTAATCCTGAGTGGATATCAGAAACATTTTCTCTAATCTTTTTCATCGTTGGTGGTTCCATCTTAATGATAGGTTTTGTCGTGTTTGCAGTGATGACGTTTGTTTTTGGTAACAAGATCGTGGACAAAGAGTGAGAAAAGACAATTTAAGTTAGACTAGCAGAAAGCACAGACTGTTCAAGTGAGTCTGTGTTTTTTCGTGCTCCAAACCGGATAAAAGAGCACTGCGGCCACTCATTACATTTGTAACTACTCTGTATATCCTTGGATCAAGTAAGCTAATAGTAATAAGACGTACGAGGAGGGGATTTTATGGCAGTGGTGCAGATGAAAAATGTGGTGAAGCGTTACGGCTCACAGTTAGTTCTAGATAATGTGGAGGTGAAAATTCGTGAAGGAGAAATCCTTGGCTTATTAGGTCCAAATGGAGCAGGGAAAACGACATTCATTCATGCTTTAGCAGGGATGATCGGTTTTGATTCTGGAGAGGTGAAAGTATTTGGCAAGGAACTCCGATCAAATATGATGGAAATCAAACGGCAGATTGGTCTAGTAACACAGGATATTACTGTATTTACTGATCTGAGTGCTAGAGAAAATCTGGAGTTTTTCGGTGGTATCTATGGACTCAAGGGAGAAAAATTGAAAAACCGGATAGACGAAACTTTAGCATTTGTTGGCCTCACAGAGCATGCCCGTAAGCTTCCTACGAAATTTTCTGGAGGGATGCAGAGGAGGCTCAATATTGCTTGTGCGCTTGTACATCAACCTAAGTTCTTAATTATGGATGAACCGACAGTGGGGATTGACCCACAATCGCGCAATCATATTTTAGAAACAATACGCAAATTGAATGAGCAAGGCACCACCATTCTTTATACTACGCACTATATGGAGGAAGTTCAAAATCTCGCTTCGCGTGTCGTGATCATGGATCAGGGACATGTCATTGCCGATGGGACGATCAGCGAGCTAGTGAGCAAAATCCAGCATGAAGAAAAAATTAAGATGGAGGTAGTGGAGCCAACAGATTTGCTTTTAGAAAAGCTTCGTAAGCTAGAAGGGGTAAAAAGAGTAACCTTAAATGGTAAGGAAATACAGATCATTTCCCAAGTAGGCGCGGGGAGTCTGGATCGTGCTTTATCCATCGCCAAGGATTTTGGTGGAATCCATTTTGTTTCTGCAGAAAAGCCAACCTTGGAGGATGTATTCTTAACCCTAACAGGGAAACGCCTCCGTGATGGTGGGGAGGAGTAAACGATGATTCTAAGATCAAGCTATTATATTTTTCGCCGTATGCTGCGCAATTATATTGGCATGGCGATCCTGATATTGCTCCCCGTAGCATTAATTACTGTATTAGGTCTAATCGCCGACGATGCCGTAAATGGATCTCTCGGCATCCCGGTGAAGGATGAAGTTGCGATCACGATGATGCTTGCCTTCCTTTTGTTCGGTGGATTTTATACGATGGAGTATGTAAAAGGGGATCTGATGTCTTCTATGAAATGGCGAGTGTATGCCTTGCCTTATCGTCCTCATCATCACGCTTATGCCATTTTAATTACTAGTTCACTTTTTAATGTACTGCAGAGCTTTGTGGTTGTCATATATACATTCTTTTTCTATGATGTTAACTGGGGAAATTTGGGTTTTGTGCTTTTTACCTTGTTGGTCGTCTCAACCGTTAGTCAATTCGTATTTATTACCTTTGTGTTAGGGGTGAAAAATTACAAAACGGCAGAACGGTTAGGAACTGGATTTGGTTTGGCTTGCTTAATGGTCGCAGAGGTGTGGTTCCTATTGCCTGATGGTGTATTCTTTGAATTTCTATCCACGTACAGTAATCCCTTTTCCTTGGGGCAAAACATGATTTATGCCAACATTACAGGGCAAAACTGGGATCAAGCAATCATCAGTTTCTTCATCTTACTTGGCTTCTCCATCGTACTAGCAATCGTTGCTTCGTTATTAGGAAGGAGGGAGCTTGAATGACGGTATTTAGCTTTGTATTTAAACGGTTTTTTCGTAAAAAATCAAATAGTATCTTTTTGCTCGTTCTCCCGGTTGGGGCCATCTTTCTTCCAATAGGAGAATGGCCTCCCTTGCCACTTGGATTTCACTACTATGGAATCATCTTAATGTTTATTGCTTCAAAGCTTGGAGGCATCATCCTAGAGGATCGAGTTAATAAGACGCTATTACGGCTCAGTGTGGCGCCGATCAGTCATTTTCAGTACTTGTGGCAAAATTTATTAGCCTATACCGTTATATTGACTGCTGTTAATCTAGTGTTTGTCATGTTAGGGGTGCTCGTTCACGGAGACAGCTTACCTTCACCGGGGATATTATTCCTCATTTACACTGTCTATTCCATGACCGCGTTAGGATTTTCCTTAGCATGGTATTCGTTATTCCGGAACAAGGAGGCGGCTTTTAGCATTTTAGGTGGCATTATTATTATTATGGCAATGCTTGGAGGAATCATGTGGCCGGTAGAGATTATGCCTGAATCTTTTCAACGTGCCGTGATGTTATTGCCAACCTATTGGATAGCAGAAGCAACGATCCTTGTGGCCTATGGTGCACCGATCGATGAACTCCTCACTCCGGTAGTCGTCATGCTCTTTTTCTGTATCGCGTTCATTTTATTAGGTAGCAGAAGAAGACTCGCATAGAATCATACACATAAAAAATGGAGCTGTTTAATGATTTTTCCTATTATTTTGGTACGATAGAGGTATGATGATAAGGACGTGAGCATGAATGAATAACAAATGGGAAAAATGGACTCCAAAGTCAGCAATGATGATTTGGCGTACACTTGGATTACTTCTACTTAGTTTGCTATGGCTATACGACGGTGGCAACGAAGGTGGAGTAATCCTTCTGTTGTTTCTTGCAATCATGACATTGGCTCGTTGGCGCTTTCAACTGCCGGGGTGGACCACTCTCATCGACCAGGCAGTATGTGTAATAGCTGTTCTTTTTATTCCCTTTGCAGCCTATGCTTTGGCGTTGCCTGTATTTGAAAGTATGTATAAGAAGCAGCTTTGGTTTAGTTTGCCAACGGTCATTTTTGCCGTCTTTCACCCAGAAACAACGATCTTTCTTATTGCGGTCTTTATTCAAGCAGGCTTGTCTGGGGCCATTCTTGGTGGATGGTACCATGATATGAAACGATATCAGAAGGAATCTGACCAGCAAAGACGGGATCGTTACGAATTAGAAAATGTAAAAGAAGAACTCCTTTTATCTAGTGTGCAAGGGGCGAGAATGGCCGAGCTAACAGAAAGAAACCGAATCGCTCAGCAGCTCCATGATGATGTTGGCCACGAACTAACAGCATCCGTCCTTGCCTTGCAAGCATTTGAGGAACTTTGGAAACAAGGAGATCCTGAAGCAAAAGAAATGTTTTCTCAACTGCAGCAACGGCTCTCCAGAAGTGCCGTCTACTTACGGGAAACCGTACATAACTTAAAACCTGTAAAAGAACTTGGGATAGAGGGGCTTCAAGAAATCAGTGACCAATTTAGCCTATGTCCGGTTAACTTTCATGTTTATGGCGATACGTCTAAAGTTCCTGCCCACTTGTGGGGGATCCTCTATCCGACTTTAAAAGAGGCCTTAACGAATATTATTCGACATGCCGTACCAACCCGAGTAGAAATATCCTTAGATATCAGCCTTCATATTTTGAGGTTATCTGTCTATAACGACGGGATTGAAAAAGGAGAAGGTCAAGGAACGGGTGTAGGCTTGAGAAACCTTCGTCACCGGGCTAAAGCGGTGAGAGGCAGTATATCTGTTGATACTGCTAATGGCTTTTTGTTAATCTGTGTTCTTCCCTTAGAGAATGAGAATAAAGGAGGTGCCATCTATGAAAATTTTGATCGTTGACGATGACCCGTTGGTATGTAAGAGCTTAAAAGTTCTTCTCTCGCGTGAAGAGGACATCGATGTTATAGGGACTGCTCATAATGGTGCCGAAGCGATTAGTGCTTGTCGGATAGAAGTACCGTCCATTGTTTTGATGGATATCCAAATGCCTGTTATGGATGGCATTCAGGCAACAAGGCAAATCAAGGCAGAATGGCCACACGTGCAGGTTATGATGCTAACAACTTTTAAAGATGAAAAGAATATTCGTCTTGCTATTCTAGCAGGAGCCGTTGGGTATTTAATTAAAACAACAGAGGTCTCCAGCATGGCACAGAAACTACGGGCAATAGTAACTGGCTCCACTGTTTTGGATGCAGATGTACTAAGAATACTTACCAATCCTGTCGAAAGGGAGGAGATAGAGCAGTTAACCCCACGCGAAAAGGACATTGCCTCACTAGTTTCCCAAGGTCTTTCCAACAGGGAAATAGCCGAACAACTCTATATTAGCGAAGGCACGGTTCGCAACACCTTGTCTGTCATTTTAGAAAAATTACAGCTTCGCGATAGAACGCAGTTAGCGATTTATTATTTGAAAAGATAAGTGTATAAAAGAACAAAGCATTTCGTGGAAACAAAAGAGTGATAAAACAGTCAGGATCTCAAATAAAAAGACCGTCTCATGGACGATCTGATTATAGGACATATCAAAAATTGAGAAGATGAATTGGGGTTTTTCTTTTGAAATTAAGATTCATTTTTCCATGTTTCCTACTAACCTACTCGCTTTTTCTACTAAGCTTATGGGAAAGAGACATTATGGCCCAAATAGCAGTCGGAAGTGTGATCGCTCCAATTATCATAAATGCTAATAAGCGAAATACACTGCCTAAGTCAGCAACAACTAGTATACTTGCAGCAACTAAGACGAGAAAAAGGATTGGGAACGTTTTTGTTAGATTGGCTAAATCTCTTCGTCCTTCTGCTCTCCACTTATTGGTGTATACGGCAGTTACAGTCCATGACATTGGAATGGTGATCGCAGTGAGGATGACAGCCATTACAGCTAGTGTCAATTGTAACGAATCTGAACTTAGTAATGTTCCAAGCCAAATGAGCGAGGTTATAAAAACCAATGAAATGGCCGTCCATTTCATGGAACTCCCTAAGTTATCGTGCTTTTCAACCACCGTCTCACGATCGCTGTAAATGGGCTTCGTGCCAGGTGCTGCGCGAAATAAGTGAATATTTCCTTGAGATGTAATATGCGTCCATCCAGAAGCAGAAAAGAAGTCTAGATATTCGTCGACATCCTCTTTTTTTAATGAGCGATAATCAACACTATAGATATAATCTGAGCTTGGTCCTTTTTCGAGTGTATACCCCATAAACTTAAAGGAGCTGACATGCCAACCTTTTAAAGAAAATCGGCGTAATTTTTCCATATCCTTATCCTCAGCAAAAGCTAACCCACCTGACATAACATATTTACTTTGTCTCATCCTTCCTCCTCCTTCTTTAATCCCTCTTCTGCTAAGAGAATCATTTGTTTTCTTAGCTTCACAGCATCTTCCAATACTTCTCTTCCTTTTTCAGTAAGCAGATATGTTTTACGTCTTGAATCCGTTCCATCATGCAAATAAATCCACTCTTGTTTTAATAACTTTTTAATAATCGTATACATGGAAGCAGGGCCAATTGAGATTGCGCCATTTGTTGCCTCTTCAATTAAGCTCATAATAGCGTAACCATGCCTCGGTTTCGTTAAAGCAGCCATAATATAGAACATTGAATCTGTTAATTGCTCTGTTGATTTCAACGTAGTACCTCACCTTCTATATGACGATCAAAATATATCATAAAGTGATATATATCCAAATATAATATATCATTATGTGATACTTATGTCTATAGATATATCACAATTTGATACATTAGTCGTTTTTGAAAGTGAACAAAGACAAGTTTGATGGGATCGCAAGTAGTTGTTATATACATGTATCAGAGCATCGATGGGGGGCGAATGGCTAGTTTATGTCTTATGGTGAAAACCAGTTTAATAAATAGCACTCATTTAGAAAAAAATAATATAGGAAGATTTATGTTGACGTGAAACCAAAAGGTGTTATATCATTCAATGTGAAACCAAAAGGTGTTATGTATTCATCGTATAAAGGAGAAATGAAAATGGAAACATTACAAGATATTAAACAAACAGTTATATTTGAAGCACCTATCCAAAAAGTATGGGATACGGTATCAACTTCTGAAGGGATTGCATCGTGGTTTATGCCAAATGATTTTAAACCTGAAATTGGACATGAGTTCCATGTACAATCTCCATTTGGTCCATCTCCATGTAAAGTGCTAGAAGTGGATGAGCCGAACAAGATTTCATTTTCATGGGATACAGATGGCTGGGTCGTTTCTTTTCTATTAAAAGACTTGGATGGAAAAACGGAGTTTACCCTTATCCATGGTGGCTGGAAATCACCAGATACGGTTCTTCCAAAAGCGAACGAGAAAAGCTCTGTTATTCGTGAGAGAATGGATAATGGATGGGTTGGGATTGTTAATGAACAACTTCGAAAGGCAGTTGAAGGATAAATGGGAGCAGCAAAGCATGATGTATTTCAAGCTATTGCTGATCCAACTAGAAGAGAAGTACTGCGATTGCTTGCCAACAAAGACTTAGCTATCTCAGAAATAACATCTCATTTTCCAATTAGTCGTACAGCCATAGCAAAACATCTTCATATCCTATCAGAAGCAAATTTAGTCAGTGGGAGAAAAGTAGGTAGAGAAAAAATTTATCAATTGCAGCCTGAACCATTAACAGAAGTCAAACAATGGCTAGCTTATTACGAGCAATTTTGGAATAACAAGTTAGCGATGCTTAAACATATAGTTGAAAATGATGATGAAAATACATTTCCAGGTATAAAAAAAGACCGTGAATAATGTGTGATGTAATTCAAAAGCTGACAATTTATTGTCAGCTTTTTTCATGAATTTCAACTAATGGGGGTTCTTTATTTTAGGCTGACTCGCATACTTTGTTGTTTTTGGGCTTACGTGTATTCACATGTTCGTTCCATGTCGCTGCAGCACTCGCTTTCCGTGGGCTAGAGCTAGGAATACGGCTATTTTTAAAGGGGGGTTCTCTCTCTGACGCCTTCTTTTTCCTTTTCCTCTTATTTCAGGGTTCCAGTCACTCCCTCTGACGCCTTCTTTTTCCCCTTCCTCTTGTTTCAGGGTTCCAGTCTCTCCTTCTGACGCCTTCTTTTTCCTCGAGGTGGTGCCAGCCTCCTCGGCTGCGCCTGTAGCGTCTCGCCCCTACCTCTAAATCCCACAGGAGTCGAGTGACTTCCACTTCATTTCACTACGAGTGAAAATTTTCTTATAGCAATAATCTTTACGAGTACACCCTTATTTTAATATCATTTTCCTAATACTCAACTTCTTGTCATTTATGTTAGGGTTAGATTAACAGTTTTCTCGAGGAACTTGGAGGGGAAATTTACTGAAGGTTATTAATCAGTAAAAATTAATAATATAGAAACTAAAATGTGAGGTTGAGTAAATGCTTTTAATTCTAATTTTTATGATTATCATTTTGCTAGTTTGTGTACTGGAATTTTCAAAACTGCGAAAACAAAATGATAAGGTAATTGAACAAAATTATCTCATTATCCAACTTTTAGATGAAATCAAGAGACAGAAGTAGGTGTGATTGATTTTATCAGTCGTTCTTTTTTTTCGATAATCACGAATAGCACACACTGCAAAAATGGATTGTCTTATAACCAGACAACCCAATTTTGTTGTTAATTATTCAATTCCAACGTTTCATTCATGTTTGTCGCTTTAGAGCTTTGCCCTGTCATGCGTTTATAGTAAAAGACAATTTTCTTTATGAAATTTCCTTCTTCCCAATATTCGGCTGCTTCCGCTTTTACCTTGATCAAGATTACGTTAGGGTCATCGTAAGAAGTTTGCATAATTTTCTCGTGTACTTTGCTCCACAATTCCTTTTTCTTGTCTAAATCTTCAACGATTTCCGCTCTTCCACGGACGGAAACATACGATTTACCTACATATGCCACATTAACATCTTGATTATGTAATATTTCATCATATTTATTCGTCTCTTTTTTAGTGAAGAACCATAAGTCGCCATCAAACTCTACTTCTTGTGTTCTCATGGGACGAGAAACAAGTCCTTCTTCAGTAGCCGTAGTCAACATGGCAGTGTCTACATCTTTAATTAACTTTCTTAATGTTTCAATTTCATCTTGCTTCATCATGTTAGACATTTCTATCACCTCTTTCGTGGTTATATACTCCCCTCTATACCAACTTTTATTCAGTATAGTGGATCCTAACTTCCTCTTTATCCGATAATAGGGAATTAATGTTAAAATGAATGAGTAGGATAGTTGAAGTAAAGTCAAGGGAGGGGAATTTATCTGGCTAATAATAAATCTAAAAAAGTCAATTTGTGGATTCCATTGCCATTGTTATTTTTAAACATTCTGTTGACCTATTTATTGTTTGCAGAATTAATAGATGCTTCCGAACCGAATTACGGGAGTTTAGCTTTTTTAACACCGATCATTGGTTTAATTTCTCTTCTGTATATTAAAAGATTTAGAAAAGAAGACTTTAGTTTTTTAGTGCGATTCTTACAGGCGTTAAATTGGTTTTTTATTATTTTTCCAATAGCTGTTATTCTGTTTGTTGTTTTTGTTTTTGTATAGAATAATTTGTTGTATCATATTGGAATAACGGGTGCGATGCATAAAGAGAGGGATTACTCTTTTGTTTATTGAGAGAGTTTAGTTTAATATGGAAATATGATAAACTGAAATTAGTACCTGGTTATAAGACTACATATATAATGCTTATTAGCCAACTTAGGAGGACGAAATGGAAGATTTGCTTAAATTGAAAGGGAAAAATATTGTAATCATGGGCGTTGCAAATGAACGAAGCCTTGCTTGGGGTGTAGCTAAGTCACTTTATAAAGCTGGTGCGAATCTTATTTTTACCTACCGATTAGAACGTTCACTGGGAAAATTAAATAAGATATTAATGCAAAATGACTATCCTGCTCCATTAATCGTGCAATGCGATGTAAACAATGATGAAAGTATTAAAGATGCCTTTCAAAAAATTGGGGAAGAATTCGGAACGATCCACGGAATTGTACACTCAGTTGCATTTGCAAATTCAGAAGATTTAAAAGGGGAATTTATAAATACTTCAAGATCTGGCTATGCTTTTGCACAAGATACGAGCGCGTACTCTCTAATAGCGGTTGCCAGAGAAGCAAAACCTTTTATGACAGAAGGTGGTTCGATCGTGACAATGAGTTACCTTGGAGCTGAGAAGGCTGTGCGTGGTTATAATGTTATGGGAGTAGCAAAAGCAGCACTTGAATCGTCAGTAAAATACCTTTCAGCAGACTTAGGAAAAGAGAATATTCGAGTGAATGCTATTTCTGCTGGAGCGATTCGAACACTTGCAGCTAAAGGAGTTGGTTCCTTTAATGAAATCCTTCATAAAATTGAAGAAGTGGCACCTCTAAAACGAAACGTAACACAAGAAGAGGTGGGCGATATGACTCTCGCGATGCTTAGTAATCTATCTAGAGGAGTCACAGGTGAAATTGTATATGTAGATGCAGGATATAATATAATCGGTTAGGCTGATAAACCGACTACTTTTTTTCTTGTTCAAGGAACACTAGCCTTTAACAGGAGATAAAATAGCCCCGGAAGACAAACTTTCGGGGCTATCAATACGTACGTATAAGTCACGTAAGATCTTTGCTGCTAGTCATTTCTTAATTTGGAACGCCAAGTGCAATTTTTGCGTAACGAGACATTCGCTCTTTTGACCATGGTGGACTCCAAACGACATCGACATGGACTTCGTTGATCTCCTTAACTTGAGAAACTCTTGATTTCAAATCAGCGATAATTTCTCCTGCCATCGGGCACCCCATGGAAGTCATTGTCATTTCGATGGAAGCATTTTTTTCTGCATCAACATTTACATCATAAATAAGTCCTAAATTTACAATATCAACGCCCAATTCGGGGTCATTTACCTCTTCTAATACTTCATATATAGATTCAATTAATGGTTCTTTCATTTTATTCACCCTTTTCATCTATTGATTAAGAACTTCTGTTTCCACTATAACCAATAAGTTAGTGTTGGTTTGTGAGTTGAATCACAAGCCTAATGTGCAAGGTAACAAATGAACCGTATAGTTCTAAATAGATTGGCGAACCTATCATATAGGTGATGTAGATGAAGAAAAGTATGTTTCTTGTAATGCTTGGTTTTAGTATCTTAATTTGTGGAGGAAATGGTGGAGTAGTCTATGCCACTACAAACGAGGAGCCTCGGCCTTTGGAAGAGGTATATCCAGAATTTGGGTATAAAACGATTGAAGAAGCTGTCAAAGAATCTGAACACCATTTTGGCCAAAACGTAAAGCTCCCTCTTAGAATTCCACCTATAAGCTTTACTCATCATTTTGGAAGGTTTAATGATGTAAAAGGTGAGATAAATGACTCTTTTGAATTACTATTTATTAATGATCAATATCCTAAAAATCAGTATGAAATCGTAATTCGACCACTTAAGCACAAAATTCCAATCAAGGATAAGCGAGTCGTTGAACGGCTTACCTTGAAAAATGGGAATGAAGCAAAATTGGTGGACATATCAGAATCATTTGAAGCCCTTATCTTTGAAAGGGATAACTGGCAATATAGGTTAAGTATAAATAAAACCATTTCTGATAAGGTTACTCCTGAAGTTTTAGTTGAGATAGCTAATTCTATTGATTTTCCCAAGGAGAAGAAAAATCGATTAGAAAGATGAAGTGGCAGTAATTTCGCATACAAATAGGCCTAAAATATACGATTAATGAATAAAAAAAGTATACTGTGGGCTTTTTTTAACGTTTTTTAGTAAAAGAAGAAATTTTGTATGGATACAAGAAAAACAAACAAAGAAGCAAAGATAATCATATAACCCCAAACTCGTTTATTCTTCTGAAGTTCAATTATCCCTGTAATAAATATAGATGCAGCCACTAACAGCATTAAATAATGCATAAACTCAAAGTTTTGAGTTACTAGACTAAAACCTGCGAACGCAACAATAACGATTGATAGGATTATTCTAACTACTAT
This sequence comes from Halalkalibacter sp. HAAS-P014, assembly GCF_056619965.1. Lineage (NCBI taxonomy): Bacteria > Bacillati > Bacillota > Bacilli > Caryophanales > Bacillaceae > Halalkalibacter > Halalkalibacter sp. HAAS-P014. The sequence continues at coordinate 207,202 of NZ_JBWQTV010000013.1, forward strand.
TAACATTTTTATCCCCCTTTAAAGAAACTAGTCCTTTTCGTTATTCAGTTTAACTGGCCTCTTGAAGATTTTTACCAATTTTATCATAATCGCTTCTTTTACTAAACTGTATTGATATACTGTATATAAGGCTGTGCTCCTTAAATACGAGTGGGGAAGCTTTTACTTGAAGGAACGGAGCGATTAAGAAATTGAACATGTGCTAAAAGGGTGAGTGTATTAATGAACGTGTTCTTTGATATTTCGTGGCAATTATTTCATTTATTTCTTATAGCAATTTTAATAATTGGTGTAGGTGTTATTCTAAGTTTTTTTATAAAAAATAAAATCTTCCTGGTTGGTATCTTACTAACTTTAGTGATAGCGACCGTATTTTTGATTGACCAAACGAAGTATATAACTTTTCAAGAGCTAGTTTCAGAGCAATTAAATGAGGAAAGCACGGTTAAAAGTATATCCATTGCAGTGAATGACCTATCCGGAAATACTCCTAAAACAGAAGCAAGAGCAACGATTGAAGATGAGTCCATCATTAGTGACATCTTGGGGGATTTTTCAGGCATTGAACTAAAAAAAGATGAGGATGCTCTGTTTCTTAATAAGAAGTATACAATAGGGATTACCAGTAATAATGAGGTTAGGGAAAAGTTCTCGAGGACAGCTATTTTCTATTTACAAATGGATAGTCATTATATTGATGAATATAGAATCGTAAATGATTACAATCATTTAGTAACAATTGAATCTCTCATTGATAATGAAGAAGTAGAATGGGAGCATGTAAATAATGGTTTCTGATATTACGTTCACAGGTGCATGTTAAAAGGAGTTGCCGTAACGGCAGCTTTTTTTGTTGTTGTTCCGAGGAGGAAGAAGAGGGATTCAGATAGGCGATGAAGACCGAACCGAGGTAGATAAGCAAGGGAAAAGGTCATCATAAAGGAATTGAAGCCCCAATACTAATAAACTTATGAAGCGCGAGAGCCGTCCCTACGCTCCCCCCGCGCTCCTCCTCAATTAAGGATATCATCTCGTTGATCAATATATATATTTCCAAGCTGATCAATTTGTGCATAGAAAACGTCTTTTACATTCACAATATTATGTTCTTGCAAAATTTGTCTAACCCAGGTCATATCTTTTCCTAACAGTTTTAAGCTATTAGATAGAACTTGGCCATCAATTATAAAAGCTTGGGCGTTACCTCGACTAAGTTGAATATTAACAACATCCTTTTGCATTGCACTTAAATATGCAGGCTTTGCGAGAGCGGTGATCGTACCATCCGTTTCTAAAAATGCCGTTTCAATTTGGTCCACGTAGAAGAATCCTTTTTTACGTAATCCAGTCAATAGACTATCCATAGTTAGCCTCGATTTTTTTAGTCCATCTTCAAGTATTTGCCCGTTTTTGATAAGGTATGTTGGCTCATCCTCCAAAACTTTTCTCCCTAATAAGCTCTTTAGCGCACCTATACTGCTTAGAAACGTATAAAAACAGAATAAGATCAATCCAACCATACTTATTAAAATAGGGGCATCTTTCATAAGCATAGAACTTGCTACGATCGAACCAATTGTAATTCCAGCTACAAAATCGAAAAAAGTCATTTGAGCGATAAGTTTTTTGTTAAGGAGACGACACAAAATATAGAGAATAACAAAACCGATCGTAGTACGAATGAACATTTCAAGAATGCTCATCATATCACCTCGAGACGTAGAATTTAAGGCACCGTTAAACAGGCAATTAATGGCTTTATTAGTATTCTCACCCTGAAATCTCACATGCAATATTTCGGTTTGGAAATAGTTGATTTTTTTTGCGATGGATTTTGAATACAGCGAAGAACAAAAACGGCTGTATAAATTATCCAATTTTATCAAAATCAATTGACAATGTTTATCATTATCAAGTATACTGAGCTTGCGACATCGATAATCATTATCACTATAAAATAAAAAAGCTTCTCCAGACGATCTTTTTTTATGCCTTTAGTTGAGAATGATTATTATTAATTGGTAAGCAGGCTAGTTGGAACAAAACAGAAAGAGCAGGGTAGGTTATGAAACTTAGATACTTAGTCATTGCATTAGTTCTATTATCCTTTGTTTCTTTATTCATTGGTGTGATAGGAATTAGTCCGTTAGACATTTTTCAGCTAACAGAAGAACAGTTGCAAGTATTATTAGTCAGTCGGTTTCCTCGCCTGATCAGCATTATTCTTGCTGGGGTAGGGATGAGTATTTGTGGATTGATTATGCAGCAGCTTACGAGAAATAAGTTTGTCTCGCCAACGACAGCAGGTACATTAGATTCTGCTAGACTGGGAGTTTTAGTGTCTCTGATGCTTTTTACATCTGCCAGTGCTTTTGTCCAAATGTTAGTGGCCTTTACGTTTGCCTTAGCAGGTACCCTAATTTTTATGCAGATTTTAAACAGGGTGAAGCATAAGGATGTTATTTTTATTCCACTTGTTGGATTAATGTTCGGGAGTATTGTAGGTTCTATTACGACTTTTTTTGCTTACCAAAACGATCTAATTCAAAATATGTCATCTTGGCTGCAAGGAAATTTTTCACTAATCATTAAAGGTCGTTACGAACTTTTATACATAAGTATTCCGCTTATGATTATTGCCTACCTCTATGCCAATCGCTTTACGGTGGCAGGTATGGGTGAAGAGTTCTCTGTTAACCTCGGGCTTAATTATAAAAGGGTCGTAAATATTGGTTTAATCATAGTTGCTGCGGTTGCGTCAGTTGTTCTGCTGACAGTCGGGATGATCCCATTTTTAGGTTTAATCATTCCAAACATCGTCAGTATCTACAATGGAGATAATCTAAAAAGGAATCTCCCTCATACGGCGCTGCTTGGTGCAGTATTTGTGCTCTTATGTGATATAGTAGGACGCCTTGTTATTTATCCGTATGAGATTCCAATTGGAACAACGGTTGGGGTAATCGGAAGTGCGATTTTCCTTTACTTATTGATGAGGAGAAAAGCCTATGAGTAATAAAGCGAAATTAATCATATTATTTATTCTATCACTTGTGTTTACGGCCTTGTTTATCTTTTATAACCTCAATTTTAGTAGTAACTTAGATTACATACTGCCTAGACGAGGTACAAAAATTTTAGCCATTATTATAACGGGGGCAGCGATTGCCTTTTCAACAGTCGTCTTTCAAACGATTACGAATAATAGGATTTTAACTCCAAGTATTATTGGTTTTGATTCACTGTATATCTTAATTCAAACATTTCTAGTGTTTGTTTTAGGATCTGCTAGTTTTCTAGTGATGAATAAAGAAGCAAATTTCCTATTATCTGCTGGCATCATGGTGGTCTTTGCAGGACTGTTTTATAAGCTGCTATTTAGTCAGGGTAGAAATATTTACTTTCTGCTGCTAGTAGGAATTGTGCTAGGGACATTATTTTCAAGCATTTCTACCTTCATGCAGGTCTTAATTGATCCGAATGAATTCTTCATCGTTCAAGACAGGATGTTTGCTAGTTTTAATAATGTAAATACCGATATTTTAACGATATCGATCATTTTATTTATTCTTGTTACGATTTACGCTTGGAAGTATTTGAAGTACTTAGATGTTCTTTCACTTGGTAGAGATACAGCAGTTAATTTAGGTGTCGATTATGACCATGTAGTGAAGAGACTTCTTGTTGTAGTGGCACTTCTCGTTTCCATATCAACAGCATTAGTTGGTCCTATCTTATTCTTAGGCTTACTTGTAGCAAATGTAGGGTATGAATTTCTGAAAACTCATAAGCACTCATACCTGATTACAGGTGCGATGTTAATTAGTATTGTGGCTCTTGTCAGTGGCCAGTTTTTAGTGGAAAGATTATTTGCTTTCTCAGTACCCATCAGCGTAATCATAAACTTTATCGGCGGTGTGTACTTTATTTACTTACTTTTAAGGGGGAATAAATAATGGTAGTTGTAAATGGCGTTTCAAAGAAGTACGGAACTAAAAATGTCGTAGAAGATGTTTCCGTAGAAATTGAAAAAGGAACAATTACTTCGTTTATTGGACCGAATGGAGCAGGGAAAAGTACACTCATATCAATGATTAGCCGTCTAATTGCGAAGGACTGTGGCCTGATTAGCATTGATGATAAGGAATTGAGTGAATGCAAGAGTGAGGATTTGGCGAAGAAAATCTCAATTCTTAAGCAGTCCAATCACCTGAATATCCGTTTAACTGTACGTGACCTTGTTGCTTTTGGAAGGTTTCCTTATTCAAAAGGTAACCTGACAAAAGAGGATTGGAAGCACGTCGATCAAGCGATTGATTATATGGAATTACGTGATATGCAAGATAAATTCCTCGACCAATTAAGTGGAGGACAGCGCCAACGAGCTTTTATTTCGATGGTTATTGCTCAGGATACTGAGTATGTTTTACTAGATGAGCCACTCAATAATTTAGATATGAAACATTCTGTGCAAATCATGCAGGTGTTACGAAGATTAGTAGATGAGCTTGGAAAAACGGTTGTCATTGTCATTCATGATATTAACTTTGCTTCCTGTTACTCGGATCATATCGTTGCTCTTAAAGATGGGAAAATTGTCAGGAAGGGTACTACACCTGAAATTATTAACCCAGAAGTATTAAAAGAAATCTACGATATGGATATTCACATCGAGAACATTAACCAAAACCGCATCTGCGTGTATTTCTAAAAAAAAGAAAGTTGAAGGATTAAAAAACCCTCCAACTTTCCGCTCACTAAAAGGTAAATTGTTACTTTATAGGATACCTTGAAGTAAACTGATCACTTATTTCATTATACTATAAAATAACTTTACATAAAATTATTTTATAAAAGGGGAAAGAGAAAAATGAAGAAACAGTTATTATTAGTCATCTTTGCTTTTATTGCAGCAATCATGCTAGTGGCTTGTGGAAGCCAGGAAACTGGTGGGGATGAGACAAGTGAACCAGCTGAAGAACTAGAAGTACAAGAAGAAGTTGTTGAAGAAGCTTCTGATATAACAATTACACATGATTTAGGGGAAGTAACAGTACCTGTTAACCCTGAAAAAGTCGTGGTGTTTGATATGAATGCATTAGAAACTTTAGACAAAATGGGTGTAGAAGTAACAGGTGTTCCTCAAGCGAGCATCCCTGCTTACTTATCTCAATATGAAGATTCAAGTTACGAGAATGTTGGTGGACTAAAAGAGCTAGACTTTGAAAAGATTGCTGAAATCAATCCAGATTTAATCATCATTGCCGGTAGACAGCAAGAGCAATATGACGAATTAAGTTCAATTGCTCCTACGCTTTATCAAACGATTGACTATGATAATTATTTAGATTCAGTTAAAAGCAACATGATGGAGTTAGGCCAAATCTTTGACCAAGAAGATTTTATTGCAGGAGAATTAGCGGCGATTGAAGATGCCATTGCAGCATTACAGGAAAAAGTATCAGCTGATAAAACAGGTTTAGTTGTACTTGCTAACTCAGGTAATGTTAGTGCTTACGGTGTCGGCTCACGTTTTGGTATTATTCATGACGAATTTGGAATTACTCCAGCTGATGAAGATATCGACGTATCAACTCACGGTGCGAACGTATCATTTGAGTACATTGTTGAAAAAGACCCTGATTATTTATTCGTGGTTGACCGTGACCTAGTTGTTAACGGTGAACCTGCTGCTCAAGAAACAATCGAAAACGAACTAGTTCAAAATACGAAAGCTTACCAAAATGGAAACATCTACTACCTAGATCCTAGCTACTGGTATATAGCTGGTGGTGGCCTTGTGTCTATTTCAGAAATGGTAAAGGCAATGGAAGAAGTAGTTCAATAATTGGAAAGGAGCTGTCTCATAGTGTTTGTGGGACAGCCTTTTTTTGACTGGGATGGTAAGAATAGGAGGAAAAGAAGATATGTTGATTCAAACAAGAAGGATTACAGTCCAAACAGGCTATAGTGACCAAGTGGTAGAGCGATTTTCACAGGACAGTCCAATTGATGAAATGGAAGGACTTGTTGATCGAACTGTAATGGTAAACCGAAAAAAGAAGGATCAAGAAAAAGTGATGGTCATGATACGCTGGGAGTCATTAGAGACATGGAAGAATTGGGAGAAAAGTGATGTTCACATCCAAGGCCATAAAAACAACAGAGGAAAGGCAAAACCAGAATATATCCTCGATACCAATGTTAGCATGTATGAAGTAAAAACCGTTAAGCAGCCACAGTCGTAAAAAGCGCAAAGTGGGACGGCTATCATAGATAAAACAAGAAAAGAGTGATTGTGAATGGAAAAAGTAGAACAATATATCGAGTCTGCGTTTCATACGAATGATGCTTTTCTAGAAGAAATAAAAGAGTCAATTGTTGAACGAGGGATGCCATCTATTTCTGTATCTCCAAACGCTGGAAAACTGCTTACGATGTTAGTTACGATAACTGGGGCAAAGCAGGTACTTGAAATAGGGGCACTAGGTGGCTTTAGTGGAACGTGCTTGGCAAGAGGTTTGAGTGAAGAAGGGAATTTAACATCGCTTGAGCTCAAAGAAGACTATGGCAAGCTAGCAGAGGAGAATGTAACGAAGGCTGGTTTAGGTGAAAAGGTCTCCTATATGATTGGAGATGCATTAGCAAGTTTAGAAACACTTGTGAGCGAACAAAAGAAATTTGATTTCTTTTTTATCGATGCAGATAAAGGAAACTATGAAAATTATCTAGAGTACTGCATTAAGCTATCAGAACCAGGTGCCTTAATTGTTACGGATAATGTCTTAGCAGGTGGTAGCGTAGCTGACGAGCAAATCAAACCGAGGAGATATACCGAGACAATGAAGAAGTTCAATGAAATTGTAGCCAATCATCCTCAATTAGAATCGTTGCTTATTCCAATCGGTGATGGAATGACGGTTTCGAGAGTGAAGGAGTAGGCCGGGGTTTGCTGCTGTTTAGAAATTTAGACTGAGTGGGGGATGTCCGAAGGTATGAGTTATACCTTCGGACATCCTTTTTTGGTGGTGGAGGTGGCCGTGGCTGTGCTCTGTCTGAAGAAGCAGCGAGAATGCTAATAAGTCTTGAGAGTTGCAGATAAAATGGGGATTTTCGCTAAGAAATGAGTTTTACCGTTATATTGGGATTTTCGCCGTTATACTAGATTTTTCGCTGTTATATTTGAAGTTTCGCCGTTATATCGAGTATATCACCGTTATATTGGAGTTTTCGCTAAGAAAAGTCTGGAGGGGAGGGCAGGTTGATAAAGCAGCATGAACTTCTGTCAAATTATTATTTATAGAGCTATGATCATAGCTTAAATAAGTCTTTTCATGTGAGTATGTACCTAAGATCTAAGTTTTGCACCATATGGAGGAATATGGTACATTGGATAATGCTTTTTTCAAAAAGGTAGGATTTTGCCTAGTTTTTACGGTAAAAAGTGTATAAAGTATTCAATTTTGGGGTGGAGAAGATGAAAAAATTATTTTTGCTAGGAGTTTTGGCTTTGATACTAGCAGCATGCTCGTCAAATGATGAAGTCATGCAAGAGGAAAAGAGTGAAAATCTATCAAATGAAGAAGAGATTACTGAAGGTGAGATCACTGAAGATGAAGTGGATGCAGGAGAAAATCAACTGTTAGTGGAAATCGATGGAGAACTAGAAGTATTGCCTGTAAAGAAACTTGATACAGTGCATGGGCATACAATGATGATCTTAGACGATTTAAGGGAATTTAGTAATACCAGGCATACAATTGAAACCAGCGATCGCCGATTTAGCATCCGAATGGAACAGGTTGAAGATGATTTAGATGAGTTGACCAAGAGTTATAGAGATGGTAGTTCTGATAGAGAAGTAATAGATTTATCTCAGCATGAAGAGTTAAATTTTGATTTTTATGTTGATCAGAATGAAGAATCTAGCAAACGTTTTTTACGGTTGTATAAGGATTTAGAAAACGGTGAAGTATTAGTGGTTCGAGTGGGAATTTCGAGGGGACAAAGTATGGATGAGTGGTTGGCAAAAGCCCATGCGATGCTGGGGACATTAGAGTACTTCGGGGTAGAAGAAAAACCTTTTGTCAACCAATCAGCCTATGAAAGTGGGTTTGAATTGGAGAATATGCAATTCAGCAATCCTGATGATATAGATACACTTATTGCTCAAGGCGAATCAGGCGAACCAGAAAATGGATTTGGTATTTCATATTCAAGCTTTAATGCAACAGACCATTATAGTGAGGTGGAAGGCTTAAAAGAGTATGAAGGGGAATGGGCAAATGGTAGATACCATGGTGAAGGTAGGTATTATTCCTCCGTCTATATGGCCTCTATTAATTCTGATGGAGAAATCGAGCATGGTTTAGCACATACGGCTTCTACTCTCCACTATTTAGAATACAAAGGAGAATTTAGCGAAGGAGAAAGGCATGGGTACGGAATAGAGTTTTTCCCTTCAACAGATGTGAAACTCCAAGTGGATAGTGATGATGAAGAAGGGGCGTTATTTTTCATCGATGCAGGTAGTATCCACTATGAAGGAGAGTGGCGCGATGATAAAAGGCAAGGATATGGAATTATGTATGATGAAGATGGCAATGTCGAATACGAAGGCGAATGGATGAACAATTATAAGCATGGCCATGGAACCCAGTATGATGTCGATGGAAATGTGGAGTATGAAGGTGAATGGTCTTATAATAAGGTTCAGGAGTAAATGTCGATGTGGTAGGTGCACCACTCGAAAATTGTTGAAAATAGTCTAGCTGGAGACCTATAGCAAATGTGCTATGGGTCTTTTTTTGTTTGGTTGTTTATATATTGTCAAAATTTCCAGGTCGTCTTTTCGTGCAATAAAATTACCGTTGGTTTAATTCATCGGCCGAAATACGGGACTATTGTCGAAATCTGTCTATCAAATTATATAGACGGTACTGGGATTCTGAGTATATTTAAGATTAGTAGTAGTTTATTAAATTGTGAGGAGGCTTCATATTTGATTGGCAGATAGCGCTTTTAAATAGATAATATTACTAAATTTTTTATTGAATATGAGGGGGAGTAAGATGAAAAAGGTTTTGTTTTTATGTGCCTGGGTCTTTATATTAGCAGGATGTGGTCTTGACACGGAAGCGGCTCGAACTGTACAAGAAAAAATAAACAGTGATCCAGAGTTGCAACGATATTTAGAAAGCGATGTAGAGGTTATCCAAGTGAAGAAGTCTTTAAAATTGGAAGGATACTCCTTTATAGGTTTCAACATACAAGCCAACTACAACGATACGTTTGAAAACTTAAGTCTCGTTGAAAAAGAAGCTGCCCTAGTAAAGGTGTTAGAAATTATTAAGGAAGAAGCGTCGATTGGTTATCAGTTTAGTTGTGGCAAAAAAACGGTTTGCAGTTTTAATGACATCACTTTCAGCAACGGAACGAATACTTATGGATTTGAATCGATTAGCTCGGATCGAGAGAAATTACTAGTGGATGGCGAAGCAGTAGACATTTCAGAACCTGCAACTATAGCTGTTACTACAAATCAAACGTCAATAGCTTCTTCTGACTGGGATATTTACGAATATATGAAAACAGAGTATGACAGTATCACAGATTACGGTACAAATTACAATCCTGACATTCATGATGCTCAAGTCGCAAAGCTAGCTAGTAATAAATTTGGTATTTCTGAGGAAGAAGCCGGTCAAATCTATATTGATATGGAAATGGCCACATACTCTAGCAGCCAGCCAGCTGGTTCTCCGTATACAGAAGAGGAACTGCGACAGGACCCTTCTGCTCCGTCTCGAAATCCAGATGATTATAACTCTGACGGTGAATTTGTTCCAAGTAATGGTCCTTCAAATAACCCTGGCGATTACAATGCTGACGGAGAGTACAAGCCAGTGGAAGGAATGAGTCAGAAAGAGATAGAAGAGGAGCTGGAAAAAATGTTTGGTCAGTAGGTTGATGATAGTGGAAGACAGGGTTCTCGTGTTTCCTCAAAAAATCCTCGCTACGCCTTATGATAAAAGTGAGTAGCGAGGATGTTTTGATTGTAAATGTTGTAATCTTTAATTTTTAGAGTATTCTTCACTATTGATAAGACGAATTAAATGCTCACTTTCCATTACTTCTGCATTGGTATGAGAGATATTATTTATTGTAGCTAAGTGATGTTGCTCTGCTGTTAACTGTCCGTATCCACAGTCTGGGTGTGCAACGGTCCCTGTCAAATCTGCTAAGAAAGCTACATCATATCCGTTGTATAATGCGTCTCTTGCAGTTGCAGAACAACAAACATCAGTCGCGACACCAGTAATCACAACGGTATCAATTCCATTTGCTCTTAGAATAAGGTCTAGATTTGTACTAAAAAAAGCACTGTAATATTGTTTTTTGATAATGATTTCTCCGTCCTTTGGGGCACAATCGGGATAAATCTCAACATTTTTTGTCCCCTCTAAAAAGGCTTGGCCATTTTGTGTCCATGTTAATCTTGAATTCATTGGGGAAAAATCTTTTAGGTCTTCTCTCCAGACGTGAGAGGTATAAAGTACCATTAACCCTTTCTCGCGACAAATATCTAAAAACTTGTTTAAATTTGGGACAAATTTTAATCCCATTTCGGAAAAAACAGGCCCTGATGGATCGATAAATCCATTTGTCATATCAACGACTATAACGGCTGTTTTTTCAGGCTTTATTTCGGTTAAAAACTTCGGCATGAAACTTCCCTCCTAAATGTTTGGATTTTGAAGAAGTAATGATAGAAAAACAATATGTCAATTAGGAAGAGGGTATTCCGTTTATTTTTACATTATCAGTAATAGAAACATGTTGGGAATGTAGTCCTTCCTTGAATATACGGAAAGTGAACTAGGCAATTCCTTACATTTCATGTAGTAACTTTAACCTGCTGCCAATATAATAGACTGAAAATATAGAATATTTTTAATTTGTGTAAGGTGGGTGGTACATATCTTCAAGAAGTCTTATTTCACAGAAAAAATAAAGCGCTTACAAAATGTTTTGTCTAGTGAAATGGAGAAAGATTTAATAATCAATTTTAGAGATTAAAAAATAAGGGGGATATGTATGAACTTTAAAAAAATGTTGTTTACCTTATGTAGTGGTTTTACGATTTTGTCACTAGCAGCTTGTGGAAGTGAGCCGACAGATTCAGGAAGCGGTGAAGGAGTAGATCAAAGTGAGACTAGTGATGATGTAATTACGTTGAGTGTTGGGCATGTTGCACCCGAATCGCATTCTTACCACCTAGGTCTTGTTGAATATGCTGATGCAATTGAGGAAGCGACGGGTGGTCAAGTGCAGATAGAGATCTTCGCAAATGGGCAAATCGGTGGTGAGCGTGAAATGGTCGAGCAAGTGTCATATGGATCTTTAGACATGGTGCTATCCACGAGTGGTCCAGTCGGAAACTTCATTGAAAGCTTTGCTGTTGTTGAAATGCCTTTCATCTATAAAGACTTAGATCACGCCTATCGAGTGCTTGATGGGGAGATTGGCCAGGAATTATTGGATGAGTTAAGCAACATTAATATTAAAGGGATTACATTCTTTGAAAAGGGTTACAGTCAATTTTCTAATGATAGCAGAGATATTTATTCTCCTGAAGATATGGAAGGGTTGAAAATGAGAACGATGGAGAATGATGTCTACATTGATATGTATCAAGCTGTAGGTGCTGATCCGGTTGCAATTGCTTGGCCGGAAGTATTTACTTCTGTTCAACAAGGTATTGTGAATGGAGTTGATAATACGATCGGGGCTTTGGAGTCAACACAAATTTATGATGTACAGGAATCAATCAGTTTGGCTGGGTTGTATTACTCATCTGCTGCTTTAATGATTAACCAAGATAAGCTTGAAAGTCTCCCTGAAGATATTCAAGAAATCATCGTTTCAGTAGGGAAAGAGGTTACGCCTGCTCAAAGAGAAATTAACCAAAGTCTTGAAGCTGAACAGCTTGCAACGATGGAGGCTGCTGGAGTCAATATTATCGAAGCAGATGAAATTGATCTCGACGCTTTTAGAGAAAAAGCTGAACTAATTTATGATAAATATTCTGATAGATTCGGAGATTACATTGAAAGAATACAAGAATTAGAATAGGGAACTTTTGTGAAGAAGCAGAGGTAGCGGCTGCTTCTTCGCTTAACTTATAGGGGGAGGAGATGGAATGTGGGGGAAATTGATCAATAAAACAAACAGATCGGTTGAAAATGTCACCTGTGTTTTATTAGCAGGGATGGTTCTCTTAATCTTTTTACAAATAATATCGAGGGCGTTGTTCAATACATCATTTACTTGGACTGAGGAGCTAGCTCGATATTTGATGATTTGGCTTACGTTTTTAGGCGCGAGTGTCGGATTTCAATATGGAGCGCATATTTCAATTGAGTACTTCATCTCAAAAGTAAAACAAGACTTTGCTAAGTGGATTCAAGTATTTGCTTCTGCCGTTTGTCTAATCTTTTTGGCAATTTTGTTTGTGAAAGGGATTGAAATTGTTGAACGGACAATGATTCAAAAGTCAGCGGCACTGCGATTGCCTCTCGGATACGTCTATACGATTATGCCGATTAGTGCGGTGTTAATGGCGTTAAATCTTATTGATGTGACCATTAAATCATTCCGGGTACATCCGGCTTCGATTGGGAAAGAGGAGGGCGAAGTGTAATGATGACATTATTGTTTGTAATTTTACTTGTCCTCTTCGTTATTAATGTTCCTATTGCCTTAGCATTAGGGATTGCTACGGTTACAATTTTTTGGATTGGTGGGGATGTCCCACTCATTACATTGCCTCAAAGGATGTTTGCAGCATTAGACTCGTTTCCATTAATGGCAGCACCATTTTTTATTTTGGCTGGTAAGTTAATGGAGCATGGTGGAATTTCGCATAGAATTGTGGAGTTTGCCAAAAGTCTTGTAGGTTCATTTAAAGGTGGCCTTGCCCATGTCTCGATTATGACCTGTGTTATCTTTGCAGCCTTATCCGGGTCGGCTGCTGCAACAACGGCAGCTGTCGGTGCCATCATGATTGGAGCCATGGTTAAAGAAGGGTATAACCGGAATTTTTCTTCTGCTGTTCAAGCAGCTGCCGGTACAACTGGAATGATTATCCCTCCGAGTGTCCCACTAGTCATGTATGGAGTTGCTGCAGGAGCTTCGGTAAGTGACTTATTTATGGCTGGAATAGGTCCTGGAATCTTAATAGGGGTTTCGTTAATGGCTGTAGCCTTTTTCATTTCCAAAAAAGAAGGGTACGGCGCCACGATTGAAAAAACAAGCTTCAAACGAGTGATAGTAACGTTCAAAGATGCATTTTTAGCATTGCTCATGCCTGTTATTATTCTTGGAGGAATTTATGGAGGAATCTTCACACCGACTGAGGCTTCGGTAGTCGCTGTTGTTTATGGATTTATCGTTGGTTCATTTATTTACCGTCAACTAACACCAAGTGTGATTAGAAAGATCTTAGTGGAATCTTCTATTACATCTTCTGTTATTTTACTCATTATTGCGACTGCTTCACTGTTTGGCTTATTAATTACAAAAGAACAAGTTCCACAAACAGTAGCCAACACTTTTTTAGAATTAGACCTATCACCTATCATTATCATCTTGCTAATCAATTTATTTCTATTAATTGTTGGAACATTCATGGAAACAATCGCATCCATCATCATTTTAACACCAATCTTGTTACCGGTTGTAACAAGCATTGGAATGGATCCTGTACACTTTGGCATTATTATGGCTGTGAATCTATCCGTTGGACTCATTACACCACCGGTTGGAGTGAACTTATTTATTGCTGCCCAAGTTGGCCAAACAAAGTATGAAGGAGTGGTGCGTGCTGTATTGCCATTCTTGCTTATTATGATCATTAACTTGATGTTAATTACATTTATACCGGGCTTAAGTACCGGGTTACTAAATTAAAATAATAGGGGGATTTCGCAAATGATTATTGGAGATTTGGCATCAAATTGTGCAAGACGTTACCCTGAGCGTGAAGCAACTGTATATAGAGGTAGAAGACAAACTTTTAAACAATTTAACGAACGTGTCAATCAAGTAGTAAATGCTTTATATGAACTTGGTTTACAAAAAGGGGATAAAGTGGCGGTTCTAAGTAGGAATAATCCAGAAGTGTTAGAGGTTTGTATGGCCTGTGCGAAGTCTGGAGTCGTCTATGTTCCGCTAAACTTCCGGTTAACAGGGAGAGAGCTTGAATTTGTCATTAATGATGCAGGTGTGAAGGCTGTGTTTGCCGATGAAACTTATTATGGGACGTTAAAAGAGATCGAAGAAAGTCTCGAAATCTCACACTTAGTTGCGTTAAACGACGAGTATGAAAGTCTGCTGAAAGAAAAAGAAACAAATGAACCAGTTAAGAGTACGTCTCCTGAGGATATCTTTGCAATCTTTTATACAAGTGGTACCACCGGTAACCCTAAAGGTGTAGTGTTATCACATGAAAACTTTCTAACAGCAGCTATAAACCATACGATTGCATATGGTTTAAACTCCTCTGACATTTGTCTCCACGTGATGCCTTTTTATCATACGATGGAATGTTCAATGGCCATTTGTCAGTTTTATGTTGGAGGAACGAATGTCATTTTAGAGAGCTTTGATGCCCACTTGTTTTGGGAACTCGTTCAAAAAGAAGGAATTTCGCACATTACAATGGTTCCAACGATGTTAACAGAATCGATTAAAGCCTATCAAGAAGGAAATTATAGTAAGAACAGATTAAAAGCTATTTCAGTAGGAGGGCAAGCGATTCCTGTAGAGCTTATGAAAAAGGCGGTTCATACACTAGGAGAGAATCTAGTATTTACAGTTTATGGGCTAACCGAAGCCTCTCCATTGATCACGTACTTAGCGAAAGAAGATGTTGTAGTTGAGGGAGAAAAAGCCAAGCGCCTTGCCTCAGTTGGAAAAGAATTTTTTCACTGTGAAGTAAGGGTTGTTGATGATAATGGGAGAAGCGTGGCGCCACATGAGCTAGGTGAAGTGATTGTGCATGGACCGAATATCATGAAAGGGTATTGGAACCGGCCTGAGGCAACCGATGAAACATTAAAAGATGGCTGGCTCTATACAGGTGATATCGGAAAATTAGATGAGGATGGCTATCTTTATATTATTGATCGCAAAAAAGATATCATTATAAGTGGTGGAGAAAATATCGCACCACGAGAAATAGAGGAAGTGTTATATAGTCATGAGGCTGTTGTTGAATGTTCAGTGTTTGGAGTTCCGGATGAAAAATGGGGAGAGCAGGTAGTTGCTGCTGTAGTTGTAAAAGATGAGCAGATAGCAAGTGACGACTTGTTGAGCCATTGTAGCCAATATTTAGCTAAATATAAAGTACCGAAAAAAATTGTCGTTCAGGAGAAATTGCCAAGAGACCCAGTTGGGAAAATTCAAAAACGAGTCATTCGCGATCAGTATTTAGCAGAAGTCGTTGGGGAGAAAGAAGGGTTAGCATGAAAACAGGAAAACGCTATAACGAAATCAATATCGGTGATAAGGATACATTCAGCAAAACCATAAGTGAAGCAGAGATTGTCATGTATGCAGGGCTAACAGGGGATTTTAACCCGATTCATATGGATGCAGAATACGCTAAAGAAGGCAGGTTCGGCGAAAGGGTTGCACATGGCACAATTACGTTAGGTCTGATTGCTCCGATCATTGGAATGCAAATGCCGGGACCGGGTGCAGTATTGCTAGATTTACATTCCCGTTATCATGCCCCAGTTAAGATAGGAGATACGGTTACAGCTTATGCAGAAGTAACGGAGAAAATAGAGAAGAATAAGTTTATTAAGATGGAGGTTGATTTTAGAAATCAGCGTAATGAGACTGTAGTGACGGCGACTGCGATAGTGCTGCCACCGGAATAAGATGTGTCAGAGCTGAGCATGGGAGTGTGGCGAACCTAATTATAAAGAGCTGTCTGTTGGTGAACAGATAGCTCTTTTTGTTATTGGAGGGTCTTCTATACCTGTTTATACGGTTTGTAGGCTCCTTCCACAGGAGAGAAGCCCGACTGGTACCCTGAAAATCGAGAAGCGAGAAAAAGAGGGACTCAGAGAGGCCGACTGGCACCCTGAAAATCGAGAAACAAGAAAAGGAGGGACTCAGAGAGGGCGACTGACACCCTGAAAATCGAGAAGCGAGAAAAAGAGGGAGTCAGAGAAGGCGACTGGCACCCTGAAAATGGAGAAACAAGAAAAAGAAGGACTCAGAGAGGGCGACTGGCACCCTGAAAATCGAGAAGCAAGAAAAAGAAGGACTCAGAGAGGCTGTATATTGGAAATAGTTGTTTACTAGAGTGGGATAAGGCAGACTGCGCTACGTTCTCGCGAAAATAGACTGAACTAAAAAAATCGTTGTTTCATAAGAAAGTAGAGTTGGAAAACATTCTCTGTTACACTACTGCTAGAACAAAAAATCTAGGTTGGTGTGAATGAAATGTTAATCGGTCATATAAAAGAAATCGTACGTCACCCGGTCAAATCCTTTCGTGGAGAACGTGTACCAAAAACCAAAATAATGGAATACGGGTTATATGGAGACCGCAGCCATGCTTATGTAGATGAAACGAAAAAAGGAGATTTCTTAACGATCACTCAGTTCCAAGAAATGGTTCGCTATCAGGCAAGATTTGTGGGAGAAGAATCAATGGACGAATATCCGAAAGTCGAGGTCATCACGCCTGAGGAAAAGGTGTTTGATTGGGAAGATCAAGAATTAATTCAAGAAATGGAGATCAAATCGAAGAAAAAAATCTCTACGAAAAAATATACTCCCTCACATGTACCCATTGGAACAATTGCAGTGGAACACGTTCTACTTGCAACAGATGCTTCATTAGATAAGTTGAATGAACTATGGGGGAAAGACGAAGTTGATTTGAGACGGTTTCGTCCTAATTTATTCATCTCATTAAAGGAAAAGAAACCTTTTATTGAGGAAGAGTGGATTGGTCGACGAATTAAGATTGGATCTGAAGTCGAAATGGAATTCGTGGGATATTGTAAAAGATGCATGATTATCACGGTTGATCCCGATAATGCAGAACGAGATGCGAGTTTGCATAAAACAGTTATAGAGGAAAATAACAATCATTTTGGCGTTTATGCTTCAGTGATCAAAACAGGGGACATTCACGTAGATGATGAAGTTCATCTTCTTGATTGAACACCGGTCACTAGGGATATGAGTGTTTACATAGTAGGTTCAGTTTAATGATCTTTTCAAGGCCAATTCGTACAGTAATTGGCCTATTTGGTTTTACGAATATATCAATGCTGGATTAGTTTTTTATGGGAGGTATTTTGCTGAAAGCTGTGTGAAACAGAGGGGAAGTCCTTCATATAAGCTAATGAAGACCAAAACGAAGCTGAGATGCCGAGGAAAGGGTCTTCATAAAGCTGATGAAGACCAAAATAAAGCAGGAACGCTGAGGAAAAGGTCTTCAAAAAGCCGATGAAGACCAAAACGAAGCTGAGATGCCGAATAAAAGGTCCTCATAAGCAGATAACAGGTTTGATGAAGAAAAAATGGAACAAAGTGTTAGTTCTTAATGTTAAACTAGTGGTAACAACACTGGTAAATTTTGTATTGAAACTAGTCTAATTATTGGGGGGAGTCCTTTTGGAGGAAATAACAAAAATCAGAAATGAGCTATCAGTAAGAGGGAAAAATGGAATTGGTTTTTTGTTGTCTGCTGTTGTCATTTGGTCAATCATTACGATAATCTTTTTACAGCCAATCGAAACCCATCAGAAAAACATATTTATGTTATTTTCAACAGGTTTAATGTTTCCACTATCTGTGGGGATGTCTACGTTAATTAAGGCTGATTGGAGACTAAAAGGTAACCCACTAGGTGATTTAGGATTATATTTAAACTTGGCTCAGATTCGATTATAAGAGTAAAGCAAAACGGCTTAACTAGGAGGTCACATTGAATCAATACGTTCAAAATATGATTGCTATCGTTATTATTGTTGTCCTACTTTTATTATTATTCCAGTTTTGGATCAGTCTTCATTTCGGGTTCGGGCAAATACTTTTAATCTTAGCAGGAGGTTATGGGATTTACCTAAACTATCATTCTCTCAAAGCAGAACGGAACAATGATGAAAATCGCTCTGTTCATTAATAAACAGATACAAATTTACGTTTACAGTGAAAAAAGAGCACGAGAAAAGACTATGGTGGGAACATGAATCGAACTTAGGTTTGTAATCGTAGAAAGAATACATATTTCTATAGAGGGGGAGAACGTAATGGAATTCGGCTTTATTTGGATAGCGATAGGGATTGCTGCAGCGGGTTATTTTATTGGAGAGGGATTGAAAAATTTTAAAAACCCCAATGCGAAAAGTTTTTTAGAATCCTTGGATGAAGGTGATGAACATGGGCTTATTAAAGAAAAAGATGTACATCATTTTATGGGCATATCAAAAGACGATGCGAAGTCTTTAATTCAAGATCACTCAGACATTCCACACATTATTATAAATGGAAGCGTGTACTATCCAAAGGAAAAATTGCGGGAGTGGTTAAGGTCTTTAGGAGAGTGATTGTTTGAATTGTAGCGAGCTAATGGAGGGATTTTATGAAAGAGAAAAGGAAGAAATGGGCGATTTCTTTCGCTCTCGTTGCTTTCGTAGTATTCACTGTATTTTATATCGCTCGTCCTTTTTGGATTGATGCACAAATTGAGAGAAAAGTAGAGCTTTTACAACCACATTTGGAACAACAATATCCAAGTGAGAAATGGGAAATTACAACGGTTGCTCATCGAGAAGAGGGTTACAATCACCTAAATCCGTATTATATTGGAGTCATTTTTAAAAGTGAACCAGATGTTATTTATCATTATTGGGTAGAAACTGCCGATGATATTTATCAAATCATGTATACAACGAACAAAAATTTAGAAGAGTTACAGTATAGGGAAAGTGAGTAATTTACTGATATTGACTTATAAAAATACCACGAGGGTCCAAAGATGTTATTTGGATCTTTTGAAGTGCTCATTTTATTTTAATAAGTAGCAATATGAGTATATTCTACCAGTAATTGCAAACACTACGCTAAAGATGTTTTAGTTGAGGAGTTTTGTAATGACTGGAAAGACTTTCAATATACGTCATATTTTCATTATCTTCATATTATCTACAGGGCTAACAAATCACGTTATTATCATACCTCTTTTATTAAATGCAGCCGGAAGAGATGCGTGGTTTTCCATTCTCATGTCCTTTTTTCCAGTTATTATTTGGCTTGCCCTCCTATTTATAGTAATGAAGCGTCTTGGTCAGGAGAAGCTGTACGATTGGCTGAAAAATAAATATGGAAATGTGATTGCAAACCTAATCATTATCCCTTTTTTTATTTATGCGATTGTTAATTTTTATATCACATTCAGAGATACGACCACTTGGATTGATTTATCCTATTTGCTATATACGCCCAATTCAATTGTTGCGTTTGTTTTTTTAGTTTTGCTTTTTCTTGTTGCAAGATCTGGGGTACATTCGCTTGTTATGTGCGGGGTTGTTATTTTACCATTTGTTGTAATATTTGGTTTTTTTGTAGCGGCAGGAAATATGCCAGAAAAAGATCATTCGTTGCTTTTTCCTATACTTGAGCATGGATGGAATCCGGTTTTTCACGGGATGGTTTATGTGATAGGTGGGACCTTTGAGATGATTCTCCTTCTTTTGATGCAACACAGAATAAAAGGTGAAATTCGCTTCTTTCATCTTATTATTTTGAGCCTTATCTTAATAGGTTTAACATTAGGGCCTACGATTGGAGCGATTACTGAATTTGGCCCTATAGAAGCCATGCAACAACGATATCCTGCCTTTGAACAATGGAGACTATTAACACTTGGTGAGTTTGTTGACCATCTCGATGTTATGTCCTTTTATCAATGGATGTCTGGTGCATTAATTCGACTCGCATTTTTCCTTTTTATCATAAGCAATCTCTTTTTACGTGACGATTCAAAGCATCACTCGAAAGTTTTATTTCTGATTATCATTGGCTTTGTCATTTTGAATGCTATACCAATTAGTGATGAGATTTTCTTACATATATTATTGAATTGGTTTTATCCAATTAATATTATATTCGTAGGTTTACTCACCGTTTTACTATTTCTATTGAGTCAATTTGCAACCATGA
This sequence comes from Halalkalibacter sp. HAAS-P014, assembly GCF_056619965.1. Classification (NCBI taxonomy): domain Bacteria; kingdom Bacillati; phylum Bacillota; class Bacilli; order Caryophanales; family Bacillaceae; genus Halalkalibacter; species Halalkalibacter sp. HAAS-P014. The sequence goes on from NZ_JBWQTV010000013.1 coordinate 227,455, forward strand.
AAAAAGGGGGCAATGCTGATGAAAATCACAAGCAGACTCTCTAAATTACGAAAACAACAGCTCAATACTAATAAAAGTGAAACAGATAGCAAGGATAGTCAAGAGTTACTGCCGGAAAAAATAACAGAAGAAGCGATTTTAGAGACATTTTTAAATACAGAAGATGTCATTACACAAAACTATATGCTCGGAACTAAAGATGAACCGGTTCGAATAATATACTGTGAAGGTTTAGCAAACTCAAAGGAGTTATATCAATTTTTCTTGCCTCGTATTGAGGAAATTATTAATGAATCAGAAAATGACTATCAGTTTTACAATCAGTTACAAAAACGGCTACCTATTCGTCCTCTTGCTACCGATGAGAGTATGGAAGAGGTTGTTTACAATGTTTTTTCCGGTGACTTAGTTTTATATTTCAAAAGTACTAGACGAATCTTCTTCTTAACGATTTCAGAGGAGCCTAATCGTACACCTGAAGAATCAAATACAGAAATATCAATTCGTGGTCCAAAGGATGGATTTACGGAAGATTTAAGTACAAATGTTGCGTTGGTGAGAAAACGATTACGGACAAATACACTGTATAGTGAAACATTCATTGTTGGGAAACGAAGTAAGACAAAGGTTTCATTATTATATCTAGCAGACGTTGTAAATCCAGAAGTTATTGAAGAAGCAAGAAAGCGTATTAAGGATATTGATATTGATTTGCTGGAATCTAGTGCAAAGCTAGAGGAACTTCTAGCAGACTCACCTTATTCCATTTTTCCACTATGTGAGTTTGCGGGTAGACCCGATTATGTTGTTAACTGTCTCAACTATGGGAAATTTGCAGTATTGGTTAATGGCGTACCAAACGGTATTATTGCACCTGCTACATTTACAGTGCTATTAAAAACACCAGAGGATTTACATACGCCATACTATTTTGTTTCTTTTGAGGTTATGTTGCGTTTTACTGGTTTAGTTATAGCCATTTTTCTACCTGCACTATGGGTTGCGATTATGACTTTTCATTTAGAACAAGTGCCATTTCCATTATTAACAACAGTTGCTTTATCAAGGCATGGGATCCCCTATCCCACTGCACTTGAAACCGTAATAATGTTACTCTTTTTAGAACTATTTCGTGAAGCGGTCGTCCGGTTAGCCAAGCCGGTCGGGCAAACTGTAGCCGTAGTAGGTGGCCTTATTATTGGAGATGCAGCCATTCAAGGGGGGCTAGCTTCTGCTACTTTACTTGTGGTTATTGCATTGTCCATTGTTGGGACCTTTACACTTGTGAATCAATCTTTAAACGGGACAGTGACGCTTTTAAGGATTTACTCTTTTATATTAGCTGCATTTTTAGGGATTTTTGGTTTTATTATCAGTCTTTTTTCAATCCTATGGTACTTAACAACCCTTACATCTTTTAATGTGCCATATTTATCAACAGGTGGGACGATTAATTTTAAAGAGTTTTTATCTACCTTTGCCAGGTTACCGTGGTCGATGATGAAGAAACGGCCTTCTAGCATGAAGACTCAGGATAAAACTCGAAAGGGAGAATCATCATGAGTTTCTGCTTTTCTCGCTCAGCATTGGTTAGTATGTTGCTCAGTGTGATTGTTCTTTCTGGTTGTTGGGATGCAAAATTAATGAACGAAATGTACTATGCAGTAGCAATAGGGATTGATTACGATGAAAAAGTGGAAGAGTATATTGTCTACGTTCAATTTATTGATTTTGCATCAGTTGCTGCAGCAGATGTTGGACAACCAGCTGAACAATTTCCACCTTGGATTGGACGAGCTACTGGGGAGACGGTCAATACTGCCGTATCAAATTTATATGAAGAAGCACAGCAACGTGTTTTTTGGGGACATATGTCTGCATTAGTACTCTCGGAGAGTGCAATAAAACAAGGTCTAGGCGATAACCTTGATTTTATCAGGTATCCAGAATTTAGATATACACCTTGGGTATTTGGAACAGAAGAATCACTAATGGATATTCTTTCGATGACATCGATTTTTGAACTTTCACCATTACAAACGATCCTGCATGATCCAATGCCTACCTTTGAACAAAGCTCAATGATACCAAGAGTTCGTTTGAATCACTTTTTTACTTCATTATATGAACCAGGTGCAATACTAACCCTCCCGAACCTAGTAGTATCAGATGAAAAGTACTACGAAGATACAGAGGCAAGGGAAAAGTACTCGATAAATGGTGCTTTTTTTATACAAGAGGAAAGCTATAAAGGGTTACTAGAAAAAGAGCAACTAGCTGGGTATCGTTGGCTCCAGGAAGAAACCTTCCGTACAGGACTTCCTATTGACGGTGACAAGGGCCCCAAAGCGATAGCTATCTTAATAAGTCCAGATGTTGAAATTGCGTATACTGAAAGAAATGGAGAAGTAAAATTTGATTTGGATTTATCGTTTGAAGTGAATTTGACCGAAGTATTAGAACCGACTTCAGGAGAAGAGGTTGAAGATAGAGTAAAGGAAGAGGTTATAAAGGAAATAAGAGAAACGTATCTTGAAGGGTTGAAAATTGGAGCAGATATTTATCAACTACGAGAACGAATTTATCGTGATGACGTTCAACTGTGGAAGGAATTAAATCAAGATAAACCTTTCGAGTTAACAGAAGACTCACTAAATGAAATTAATGTCGACGTTAATTTAATCCATACAGGGAAATACCAACTAAAAAACAAAAAACTTTATAATGATAAATTATGGGAAAAGGTGAACTGAAGTTTTACGTTACAATTGGGTGGTAACCGCTAAGTTTTCTTTAGTGGTTAACCCATTTAATACACAAAGAAAGTGTGCAATAAAGAAAGTTTTTTTACATATATTGAACTGCCTACCCTAAGAAAAAGCTTTAATTAAATCGAGCATATGGAGGTTCCAAAAGGGGGAATTATCTTGGGTGTAATGGAAATTTTGGCCTTTGCAGTAGCTGCTGGTGCGCTTTCTTTTGCCATTTCTTCGGATGAAAAAGTTAAGAAACTGGAAAAGAGAATAAAAGAGTTAGAGGATAAAATAAAGGAAAAATAGTGTGTTGTAAGGAGCCGGATGGTAGGTATTCGGCGATAATGAGAAAACAATTACTGAAGCTGTTTTTTTACTTTAAGAAGGGAGGAGAAATTATGTTTTCATTTAAACTTAATGAGGATACTGAATTACGATTGTTAGAAACAAGACATGCAGAAAATCTATTTCTATTAACGGATCAATCAAGAGAGTATCTTAGAGAATGGCTGCCTTGGGTTGATTTTACAAAAGAGGTAAGCCATTCAAAAGAGTTTATCGAAGGGACACTGAAGCAATTCAGCGAGAATAATGGCTTTCAAGTTGGAATTTGGTATAAAGGTGAATTAGCAGGAGTCGTAGGCTTACATGGTATAAACTGGGCCAATAAATCAACTTCATTAGGGTATTGGTTAGGTGAAGAATTTCAGGGGAACGGGTTAATGACTAGTGCTTGTAAATCAGTTATCGACTATTGCTTTAATGAACTAAACGTAAAAAGAATCGAAATACGTGCAGCAACTGAAAATCGAAAAAGCCAAGCGATTCCTGAAAGACTTGGTTTTCAAAAAGAAGGCTGTCTCCGAAGTTCGGAATTCTTATATGACCGGTATGTTGACCATTACGTCTATGGATTGATAAAGGAAGATGAGAAGCGACTTACGTAAGAAAAGAGATACTAGAGCAAAAGGGCGCCTTTCTATATTGCAAAATTAGCACATAGGAACATAAAGCTGATGAATACTAAAAACAAGCAGGAAAGCAGAGGAAAGGGTCTTCATAAAGTCGATGAAGACCAAAAACAAGCAGGAAAGCAGAGGAAAGGGTCTTCATAAAGCTGGTGAAGACCAAAAACAAGCAGGAAAGCAGAGGGAAAGGTCTTCATAAAGCTGATGAAGACCAAAAGCATGCAGGAAAGCAGAGGAAAGGGTCTTCATAAAGCCGATGAAGACCAAAACGAAGCAGAAAAGCAGAGGGAAAAGTCTTCATAAAGCTGATGAAGACCAAAAGCATGCAGGAAAGCAGAGGAAAAGGTCTTCATAAGCAGTTAAAGACTTACATCGAGTCTCTAAGGTTATGTTAAAAATGCTTAAAATATACAATAAGGGGATTTGAAATGAGCAATTTAACAATTAAAGAACTTCAATCACAAGCTGAAATTATAAAAGTCTTTCCAGTTATGAAACGACTACGAACTCACCTTGATGAAGATACCTATCTGGAATTAGTTTTGGAGGCAAAAGAGAAAGATAGGTATAAACTGTTTGCGTTACTTGATGAAGGAGAAATAGTTGCAGTGGCAGGCTTTAAACCTATGATCACATTATATTATGGGAGATTTGTTTGGGTTTGTGATTTAGTAACGGATCCTACTAAGCGTTTAAAAGGCTATGGTGAAAAACTGCTTACATACGTTCATGAATGGGCAAAGGAAAACAATTATGAAACTGTTGCTTTATCTTCGGGATTACAGCGTACGGACGCACATCGTTTTTATGAAGAGAAAATGGATTATGACAAAGTTAGTTATGTATTTAAAGCAAGTCTGAAATAAGTGGGAGTAGGGAGGGGGGATAGATGTATGGGATAGAGTCTACTTTTTGGCTGAATTTATTATGGTTGTTAGCTATTGTAGTAGTATTGTTGGTTGCGTTTCATACACTGATGAGAAAATGGCTAAAAGTTGAGAGAAAGAAATTCTTTACCTATAACCACGTTAATGAGAAACATAAAAAGATAGATTGGACGATTAGAATCACTACCATCGTCATTATCTTTATAACCTATTTTATAAACATCATGAGAGGCCCTACGGATTCACTTTGGTATTTACAACCGTGGTTTATTTTATTCGTTTTTATTGTTGTTTCTGAAATGGGTAGAGCAGTGATGGAGTGGAAGTATGCAGAAAATCCAAATGATTATAAATTGACAGTTAGTCAAATAGTGTTTGCTCTTTTATTGTTCTTTACCTTGTTCAAGACTGATTTTTGGGGGCTAATTTAATTTGATTGCTTTGCAGGAAGGAGGGAAGAAAATGACTGTTGCTCAGTTATGGTTATTGCTCATTATCCCCATAGCCATAGGTATAACGGTATCGCTAAGTATTGGAATATACAAAAAGTCAAAAGTGTCAAAAATCGCTATCTATACCGTTATTACGTCTATTTTTGTAGTGCTTCTTAATGTTCTTTTACTAGGTAGTGATGATCTAGGATTATCACTTAGTACGATTACGTGGAGCGTTATTCTCTCAATTATCGCAGCAGGGTTTACACATGTTGATATAGCTAATTTTAGTAGGAAAGAAGTCAACTAAAATGGAGCTAACTGATGCAATCTCTTACTAACAGGGATTGCTTCTTTTTATTGAATTAGGTGGGATGGGAGTTAAAATCTTAATATGAGGTATGCTTCAATTGTTGGATAAACAAGAGAGAAAGAAAAAGAAGGCTGTATAACGATATCAAACATAACAAGCAACGTTTCAACTTCGGTTGGAACGTTGCTTGTTTATGTTAAAGCATTCTTTACGTTCTTGGAGTTACTAGAGTGTTAAAAGCTGCACTGCCTCTATCAATGGAATGGAGCAGTGCAGCTCTCTGTTCAATTATAGATCCGTAACGGCGCCTTTAGAAGCGGATGAGACAAGGCGAGCATACTTGTTTAAGACACCTCTTGAGTAACGAAGTGGTGGGGCTTGCCATTCTTTTAAACGTTGTTCTAATTCTTCTTCACTAACATCTACAGTCAATTCTTGTGTTTCACTGTTTATCGTAATGGTATCTCCGTTTTTTAGAAGTGCGATTGGTCCACCAACTTGCGCTTCAGGAGATACATGTCCAACAACCAACCCATGTGTCCCTCCTGAAAATCTTCCGTCAGTAATCAAGCCTACTTTTTCGCCTAATCCTTTTCCGACGATGATCGCGGAAATGGATAACATTTCGGACATGCCTGGACCTCCTTTTGGACCGGTATAGCGAATGACTACGATATCTCCAGGCTTAACCTCATTGTTCAAGACAGCTTCTGTTGCTTCCGGCTCTGAATCAAAGACTTTTGCGGGACCCGTCATCTTTTTAACTTTCAAGCCGGACATTTTCGCAACCCCTCCTTCGGGTGCCAAGTTCCCTTTAAGAACAAAAAGTGGTCCAGTTTCACGAATCGGATCGTCAAATGAGCGTATAATGACTTGACCTTCTTTTAATGGTTCCTGTTCTGCCAAGTTTTCAGCGATTGTCTTACCTGTGACCGTTAAACAATCACCATGAAGGAGCCCCTTTTCTAATAAAAGTTTCATGACAGCCGATACCCCACCAACTGAGTGCAAGTCGTGCATAACATATCGACCACTTGGCTTTAAGTCAGCAAGATGTGGTACTTTCTTACGGATCCGTTCAAAATCGTCTAATGTTAAATCAACATCTACAGAATGAGCAATTGCTAAAAGGTGCAGAAACGCATTCGTCGAACCACCAAGTGCCATCACAACTGTTATCGCATTTTCAAAAGCCTTTTTTGTCATAATGTCTCTTGGATAAATTTCTTTTTCTAAAAGATTCACAACGGCATGTCCTGATCTTTCACAATCATCGAGTTTTTCCGGCGTCTCGGCAGGGTTGGATGAACTTTGTGGAAGACTCATTCCCATCGCTTCAATGGCAGAGGCCATCGTATTTGCTGTATACATTCCGCCACATGAACCTGCACCAGGACAAGCATGGCACTCAATGTCTTTTAAATCTTCCTTATTGATCGCACCAGCGTTATACTGACCTACTGCTTCAAATACAGAAACGATGTCAATATCTTTTCCTTCTTTCGACTTCCCGGGAGCAATCGTTCCTCCATAGACAAATACAGCCGGAATATTCATTCTGCCGATCGCAATCATGCAACCGGGCATATTTTTATCACAGCCCCCAATTGCAACCACGCCATCTAGTCGTTCAGCCCCAACTACCGTCTCAATCGAATCGGCAATCACTTCTCGACTTGGAAGAGAATAGCGCATTCCTTCATGCCCCATGGAAATTCCATCGGAAACCGTAATGGTATTAAAAATTAATGGAGAGCCTCCTCCGCTTTTCGCGCCACTCTTAGCCTTAAGAGCTAATTGGTCAATATGCATATTACAAGGCGTAACTTCACTCCATGTACTCGCAATACCAATCATTGGCTTTTGAAAGTCTTCATCATTAAATCCAACTGCTCGCAGCATCGCTCTATTCGGGGAACGGTTTTCCCCTTCGCTGATATCGATACTATGGATTCGTAAATCTTTCTTATCCACCTTAAATCCCCCTCGAAATTTTTATTATTCTCGGTAAGTATTTCCTTTTTTGTGCTTGTGTAAACAGAACAGATATATATGAAGGACAAGTGAAAGTGGAAATGCAGAGGAAGAGGTCTTCATAAAGTCAATATAAAATTATTATTGTTGGTTTTATTAGTGATGAGAAGGTTCCTAACCGTAAGCTTATTAATAGGTGTATGTATGCTAAAATAATGAATATAAGAAATACTCCATTTAAAGATGGCATGTAAAGGAAGATAGATAACGATGGTAACGGTTATGAGTAAAGCAGAGCTAGTAAAAGCAGTCAAAAATAAAGAGAAAGTGATTGTCATAAAGGGAAAATTAGCACAAACACTGAAACCCTTGGCAAAAGTAAAGAAGACTCCGGATGTTCACGAAGGAATGAGCCATAAAGCACTTGCTGCTAGCATAGCTGGATCTAGTGCAGGAGCATTGGCAGTACCAGTCCTAATTACAATTGTTGTTACATTAGGGGTAGTGATAGTTGTTGCAATCTTACTGAACTATAATGTGAGGTTAGTAACAAATGTGGTTACGGGGGAGATTGAATTGGTGCTTGAGAGGAAATAGAGGTATGTAGTAGTGAGTGACGGGGGATTAGCGCTTGCCATCGATGTGAAAGGGGGTGCCAACTCGGCATCCCCTATTAATCTATTCTTAATCTTCGTATCTTAAATTCCAACCGTTAGTAACGGTATCATATTTTCTAATTAGAGCTCCTTCTAATCTTTTTGCTTCTTCTACAGAGTTACAAACTTTTAAAGAAACCGTGATTTCATGTCGGTGATCAAATAATTCTCTTTTACAGCTTGCAGATCCTCTCCAATGTTCTTGGAGCCTTTTTCTTAATCCTTTAGGACTTTGGTTGGGGCGGTCTTCAATGCCACGCCCTACGTATTTCACTGTTCCTTTATGATGCATAATATAGACTCCGACTTGGTTTGGGGCTCTATCCTTTACCTTTTCAAAGCTGTTCATCGTATTTACAGCAGCGCTTGCGGCACTTGCTAACTTCTTTAATAGGCTCATAGTCTTATCTCCTCTTTATGTAATAGATAAAGTTTATTCTAATAAGGTAAAATTGCCTACTATTATTTTTCGTCAAATAACGACAAGTTTCGGAAAACTCCATGGCATCTTTTAATAAAATAAAACGTACCGACGTCGTTATGATGGATATGGGAGAGAAACAGGAGCAACCACGGTGTTGCTCCTGTTTCTCAAATTTTTGAAAGGATCTATCCGTTAGTTAATCATTACATGAAGCGATACTTGGTGGCGAGGCCAGAACGCTTCAATCACGAGTGCTTGTGGCTGTAAGTTAGCTGGAACAGTAAATTCGTTGTTTGTATCCGAAATTCTTTCTGTATGGATGATTCCGTCTAACAGATACGTTAACTCTGTTGTATAGTTCTCATTTGGCTTTTCAATAAAGGAGACTGAAATGGTATCTCCTTCCTTAATATCATGTAGATCATAGTGAGGGTCTTCTACTATTCCTTTTGGGAGAACGTACGGTTCTAAGCGGATTCCGTCTGTTCCTGAAGAGTTGTAGCGCGATATTGGGTCAGCGACTGCAACTTCTTTATCGTTAATCATGATTACGGGTGATGGAAAGCCGACTTGGTTGATTTCCTCTAACTCCTGCGACACTTGATGGTTATTCAGCCAAGATGGCACAAGCGTGAGGAAAAGGATGACGATAGGCGTAACGGATAACAAGGCCTTCTCTCTTCTATTCGTGAAATGTGGTAACTCATCAAATGCAAAAAAGATGGCAGCCACGACAACGGCGATTGAGACAAATTCACTGAATTCATTAAAGAGGAGCAAGCTTATTAGTACAGCACTACCTATATGTAGGATGAAATTAACGACCAGGCGTGAAAAGCCTTTTAGTAACCTGGTGACATAGCCTGCTAAAACCGTTACGGGAAGAGCCGTTAATAAAATGATCGGCACGCCGTATAGCATGAACCAAAGGACAAAGATTAAGGTATCCTCGAATCTGTAATCTGCGGCCACTCCATTTGGGCTAAACAAGTGATGTGACAGAGGCAAAATAAATAATAAAATAAGGTACGCGATCAAGCTTTTGAAAGTGACTTTTGCTTTGTGTTTGAACATATAATCCCTTTCTAAACTAGTAGTATTGTTGGTAGTTTTCAATTTTGTGAGTAAGTTACGCTATTGCAATTTTAACATAGTATCATTGTGTTGCCTGTCACCACCCGAAATTCCTCAAGTTAACTGATTATCAATGTATGCAGCTCACTTCAACATGATGGTTACCTCTCTGCCACAAGTATGGTAAACTATGGTGGATTTTAGAGTGGAGTGAATAGTTTGTTGCTTTTTTAGTAAGGGTATGCGGGAGTGAAGAAAGCTAATAGAAAAATAGAAAAAGGGAAACTCTCTGAAACATTTCAAGGTTGTGTTGATTGATTACGAACAAAGGTGTGACACGGTGAGATATTCAACATTTTTTATAATTATTTGTACGTTATTAGTAACAGGTTGTTCGTTTGGAAAAAATTTGGAACAAGCTAATGAGATAAGGGTTATTGGTCAAATGAAACCGACAGAAGAAAATCAGTATCATCTCTATAGTTACTTTGATTTTGACGGCAGCCCGGCGCCTCCAGAACCATTTGTATCTGATGATGAAAATCAACAGTATCAATATGAGGTTTACAACTCCATGAACGTTGTTTTAGAACTTGGAAAACTTCATTTATTTAGTGTTCAAGGAGCTGAAGGTGGCGAAGAACAAATTGATGTTTTGAACATTGAACAATTTCCCACTTTTGTATTGTTAGATAAGGAAGGGGTCTTATTGCAAACTTCTGATATAGATTCAGTAAACGCGCTGTTAAGTGAAATTCCCGATATTGAAGAGAGGGAGAAACAATAGGGACATAAGTAATCTCAATGTAAGGGGGGATTTTCTTGAGCGAAGAGAAAAAGGGTCTGTATATCATGATTGTCTTAGGGGCAATTGGAACTGTCTTGGTGTTAGTCGGAGCGCTGCAATTTTTTGAAATGGACGGTATGAACGGATTCATGACCATTTTGATTGGGTTTTTACTAACGATGACATATATTAATTACTTAGAGATGAAAGCACGTGTCCCAAAAAAGGTCATTTGGCTGCGAGTGATTTTTTCAATCTTGTTATTTGTTATGTTAACTCTCTTTATTTATTAAGTAGTTAAACGAGGAAGTGCAGATGAAAAGGAGGGAATCGCTAAATAGGACGTTTCGCCGTTATATTAGGGTTTTTACCGTTATAATGAATCTTTCGCCGTTAAATCGAGATTTTCACCGTTAAATCGAGATTTTCGCTAAGAAAGTCAGAAGTAAGAGCAAGGTTGGTGGACTGCGGTATAGTTTCGAGAAGAAATGTGGATTTTTTGAAGAAGATGCTCTGCTTTCACTAAGATGAGGGCAAACATCAACTAGATATTTGCTTTTCTGAGATGAAATACATTGTTTCGTTATCGGTGTTAAACAATACAGCAGTCCTCTTTTTACTCATGCGTCATCGGTATCGTAAATCCAAACATCTTCATGAGACTCAATGACAAAGCCACCATGAAGGTCGTCCTCATGATCAAACAATTGCTCAACCTTTTCTTTAATGGATCTGACTTTTCCTGCGTGGTCATTTTGACCTTCCTTATAGAGGGACTTGATGAGACCATCGAAATCGTTAATGATTTCTGCTTTTTTTCGCTTGGACATGGATATCACCTCCTGTGTTGGTGTTACCTTCATTATACCAGTTATCGGTAGTACTATGCTAGGAGCTCGGGCTCGGGGTGGCGATAGTTGCCTAATTATTCTGAGGGGTCAGACCCCTGTTTTGATGTCTACCTTAGTCGTTGTAAGCTTCACATGCGTAATCTAAGCTACTTGTAAAATAGCAGGAGTTGTAACTGCTACTACTTTCGACATAAAAATTGTGAAAGAATTAGCGAAAAGTACAAAAGTACAATAATTAGGAATAAAATAACAAAAAATTACAAATATAAAAAGGAATATTGACTAGCTTGATGGAATACTACTACTCTATCAAGTCTTTTTTTGTTGAATAGAGTTCATATTAACCGGGAGGATTGTCATGCAAAGAAAGTGGAACTGGGTATGGTTGCTTCTTCTTTTCTTGAGCTTTGGCGAAATGGGACAGGTTCAGGCGAATTTTACTATTCAAGAAGGAACGCAATATCACCCGATCCATTCCCAAATGGAACTTCTTGAAGATGAAGAAGGGAATTGGGAAATAGAGGATATTATGTCATCGGCTTTTTCACAATCCTTTAGAGAGAACGAAGGTGGAATTCCTAGTTTCGGATTTAATGCGCCAGTATATTGGTTGCAATTTCAAATAGAAAATACCTCACAAATTGAAAACTTCATTTTAGAATTACCTTATGCGCCACATGACTCCATTCAGTTTTACTATCCAAATGAAGACGGTGAATACATGCAACTTGATGGAGGAGACTTGCTTCCTTTTCGAGAAAGGGCACGAAATCATCGCCATGTCACATTTGATGTCTCGCACCCTAGAGGAGATACTAGGACCTATTTTTTACGTATAGAGAGTGAAGGTTCGATGCAGCTTCCGGTGAAGTTGTGGACAAGAGATGCTTTCTTTGAAAAAAGCATAGGTGAATACTTAGTGTTAGGGTTGTCGTACGGGGCTGCGCTCGTGATGATTGGCTATAATTTATTTCTTTACTTTTCCCTCCGAATTCGCAGTTACTTGTGGTATGTCGTCTATATTGTAGGTGTAACGATGACCCATCTGACGTTAAATGGACTAGCGTATCAATTTTTATGGCCTGAGAGTCCGTGGTGGAATAATCGATCGATTGTTTTTTCTCTAGCGATTGCCAATGCTGCTGCAGCTCTATTTGCCAATGAATTTTTAAAAGCGCGAACCTATACACCAATACGTAGTAAAGTGCTTTTATGGTCTGTAGTGGTAAACCTTCTTTTAATTGGCGTACTAATGGTTAATTATAGTCTTGCGTTAGACTTAGTCATGGCTTGTACGGTGATAGTTGTTGCGCTAATTTTATCAGTCGTTGCCCACAGTTGGAAAAAAGGCTTCAAGCCAGCTGGCTACTTCTTTCTTGGTTGGTTTATCTTTTTGCTAGGAACTTTATTAACTGTACTAGCAGATGCGGGGCTAATTCCTGTTACAACTTTCACAAAGTATGCAGCTCAGATTGGGACTGGGTTTGAGATCGTTTTCTTCTCTCTTGCACTTGCCGAACATGTGAAAGTGTTTCAGAAGGAGAAGGAAGAGGCGAAGAAAGAGGCCTATGAGAACAAGGAAATAGCGATTCAGCAGTTGCAGCGAGCAGACAGGTTGAAGGACGAATTTCTTGCCAATACGACACATGAACTGCGAACACCTCTATATGGAATGGTTGGTATTGCTGAATCATTGCGAGATGGTGTAGCTGGCAAGGTGAACGATCCGGTTAAGACCAATCTTTCTATTATTATTAATAGTGGACAGAGGTTGGCCCATTTAATTAATGACCTCCTTGACTTCTCCAAGCTGAGGCACAAAGAACTGACTTTGGATAAACGAGCGATAAGCCTTAGAGATGTGACAAAAGTAGTTATTGCGACTATGGAGCCGTTGACGAAAAACAAAGACCTGCGAGTGGTTAATCAAATTCCTGATCATCTCCCTTTTGTTGAAGCCGATGAAGACAGGGTGCAACAGATTTTACATAATCTGATTGGAAATGCGATAAAATTCACTGATCGTGGAACAGTGACGCTTACGGCTGAAAAAGGGATTGGAGAAATCATTATAAAGATCATTGATACAGGTATAGGGATGACTCAGGAGGATCAAAGCATTGTTTTTAATGAATTTGAACAAGGTCATAACTTTGGAGTTAGGCAACGTGGGGGAACAGGACTGGGGCTAAGTATTACAAAGGATTTAGTAGAACTGCATGGAGGAACGATTTCACTTGATTCTACTCCATCAAAAGGCACGACTGTCCTATTTACTTTGCCAATCTATAAGGGGAATCAACAAAGTAGACCTGTGAAAGCGGATATTGTTGAAGAAACGATAGAATGGCATGTGAGCGATACTTTGCCCTCGTTAACAAAAATAAAAAACGCAAGAGTTTTAATTGCTGATGATGAACCAGTAAACTGCCAAATTTTGGCGAATCATTTGACTCATAATGGCTATGAGGTGATCTTTGCAAAAGATGGAGCAGAGGTCATTGAGAGAATTAATAAGGAACCTACTATTGATTTAGTCATTCTTGATATAATGATGCCGAAATTATCAGGGTTTGAAGTGTGCAATCACTTGAGGGAAACGTTTTCCTTGACCGAACTTCCGATTTTAATTTTAACAGCAAGAAATCAGTTGCAAGATGTGGTCACCGCCTTTGAGGCCGGGGCAAATGACTATTTAACGAAGCCTTATTACAAAGAGGAGCTACTTGCACGAGTTGAGACGCTTTTAACATTAACAAAGGCGATTACAGAAGTGACCTCGAAGCAAGAAATGTTAGATAAGCTAAACCGTGAGCTGTTTACATTGACCCAGGAGTTAGAAGGTCGAGTAGAAAAACGAACAAGAGAACTTGAAATCAGAACAGAAGAGCTCATGCAATTAGAGCAATCGCGTAGGACTCTACTATCTAATATTTCACATGATATAGGTACACCGATGACGGCGATCAAAGGATATGTGAGCGCCATGATCGATGGAGTGATCGATTCAAATGATCGTTCCTATCTTGACATTATTTATAAGAAAACGGTGTTTATTGAACGGTTAATCCAAGATTTATTTGATCTTTCGAGATTAGAAGCCGGACAAGTGAGTTTTCGCTTCGAGCCAGTCACTGTTGAAGACCTGGTCGCCGATTTCTATGATAGTTTCAAAGAGGATGTCCGGCTAAAAAATGTGAAGTTTGAGATGATTCCACCAGATAAGATGAAAGAGCTACTGCTAGTAGTAGATATGGATCGCATTAATCAAGTTATGTCAAACTTAATTAATAATGCGTTGAAATACACATCTTCAGGAGGGTCAGTTACGATTACGATGAGGGAATTGGAGGATTTCTTCTCTACTATAGAAGAGGGGATGGAGCATACGAGTGAAATTGCGGCTGGATTAGAAAAAGAAATAGGCAGCATGCGTTTTCTCGTGATTTGTGTTTCTGATACTGGTTCAGGCATTGAGCCAGAGCGCTTGCCACATATTTTTGAACGTTTTTACCGTGGTGATGGAAACGAAAGTGACTCATCCTATAGAAATAGAGGGCTTGGTCTAACCATCTCTAAAGAAATCATTAAAATACATGGTGGGATCATGTGGGCAGAGAGTACACGAGGGAAAGGAAGTTCATTCTATTTCACATTACCTCTTGGAAAGGATCGAGAAGCAAATGGAGAAGGAAACTATTATCGTAGTCGAAGATGATAAAGATATTAGAAATCTACTTGAGCTCTATCTCGAGCGCCATTATCATGTCTGTTCATATGAAAATGGTGATGAAGCGTTGAAGATGATAAAAGAAAAAAGACCAGATCTAGTTATTCTTGATGTCCTCTTACCTGGTGAGAATGGATTTGCGATTTGTCAAACGCTTAGGGAAGAAGAAATTGATGTTCCGATTCTTTTTTTAAGTGCCAAAAGAGAGATGGAGGACTTAATTTATGGGCTTGAGCTTGGGGCCGATGATTACATGATAAAGCCTTTTGACCCTGGAGAATTAATGGCTAGGGTCAAAGCGCATCTTCGCCGTAGTCAAGTGATGAAACGAAAAGAGGAAAAAGACAAACATATTATCAAGGTGGGAGATATCGAGGTTAACACTTATAGCTACGCAGTTACCCAGAATGGAGAGAAAATCCATTTGTATACGAAAGAACTGCAATTACTGTTAGCTCTTGCCAAACACCCATTTCAAGTATTTAGTACGGAGCAGTTATACAATATTGTTTGGGGTGAAAACAAATACGGAGATTTAAAGACGGTTTCGGTTCATATTCGAAACTTACGAAAAAAGATTGAAAAGAACCCTTCAAAACCGAAACACATAATCACGGTAAGAGGTTTTGGTTACAAATTGCACCCGACCGACAGTAAACAGTAAGTTCAGTAATTTTATTAAGAATTATTAGAATAGTTTGTTATTTTTACCTAGTTTTAAAGTGACTGTTTTACAATTGTCCTAGATCAATCAAAAAGCTCTAAGGGAGGCTATATGATGGATATTGAATTAGAGGAAGAATGGATTAAGTTAATGAAACAAGCTAGGGATTTAGGGATAACCAAAGAAGAGGTTCGTCTGTTTTTGCTAGAGGAGAAACAGAAAGAGAAGACTATTAACGCAGTTTAATCTCATTATAAGAAAGTGATATAAAAATGGACAGATGGATTAATTACATTGCTATTTTTGTATTTCTTTAATGATAATTGGCCCTTGTATAGGGTTATTTTTTTTGGTGTGAATATGGAGGCAAGGGAGATTCTAGTATTGTGGGGGATATTGTCTTCATTTAATAATCTTATAATACCATTCTATTTTAGGGAAAGGAAGAGAAATTTATAGAAATTTTGAGAAAATTTCCACCTTTTGTCGAGGATGAGGGTATGTTGCTAATAAAGAGGCAATATTGCAGAAGAAAGTTGAAAAAGAGCTAAGAAGTAAGTTTCGCCGTTATATTGAGATTTTTGCCGTTATTTTAGAATTTTCGCCGTTAAATCGTGACTTTCACCGTTAAATCTCTATTTTCGCTAAGAAATATACGTTTGGGGCAACTGAAGGTGCTGGGGGCGATTTGTCGCTGAGAAAAGGAGCACCCAAATAAGAGGGTGCGCTCTTACTCCGAAAGATTAATGAGTAGTGTTTGTAAGGTCAATCTCAGAGATGTCTGTGAATAAATTGTAGAAAACATCTTCTTTTTCAGGGAAATACTGTTCCTTTAAATGAGCGTGGATTTCATTCCGATTTGGCTCTCCCTCAGATTCTACAATAATTCCTTTAAAAGGGATTCCGTATTCCTTAACGATCTCCTCGTCTAATATGATTGACCATGTTTTCACAGTAAACGCCTCCTAAGTCGTGGTGAAAGCTTGTCTCCATATGAGATGGAAATAAGTTGTTACTTAGTATGTACATAAAAAAGAATTATATGAACAGTGGGATTTTTTGGGAGGTAGGGGTCTGACCCCTACCTCCCCTGGGTATCTCCTTACTCGCGATCAAATTCATCGGGATCAGCGAACGAGCGCTTTCCTGTATCCAAACCGTTGATTAATTCCATCTCCTCTCTTGTTAATTCAAAGTCAAATACATCGGCATTCGAGATGATCCGGTGTTCTTTTGTTGACTTTGGAATCGTGACTACACCACTTTGTATGTCCCAACGGATGATGACTTGTGCTGTAGATTTCCCGTGTTTTTCGGCAATCTGTATAAGCGTTGGGTTATCAAGAAGTTTGCCTTGCTTAAGTGGTGACCAAGCTTCTAGTTGGATTCCGTGCTCTTTGCAGTATGCTCTTAGTTCCTTTTGAGCAAAGTGAGGGTGGAATTCGACTTGGTTGACCATCGGTTTGATTTCAGCCTCATTCATCAGCTCATCTAGATGATGCTCCTTGAAGTTACTGACACCAATAGCACGAACTTTGCCATCTTTATAAAGTTTTTCGAGCGCTTTCCATGTTTCTTTGTATTTTCCTTTCGCAGGAAATGGCCAATGAATTAAATAGAGATCAAGATAGTCTAATCCGAGCTTGCTTAAGCTTTTTTCAAAGGCTTGTAGAGTGGACTCGTAACCTTGATGTTTATTCCAAACTTTTGTTGTGATAAAGAGTTCTTCGCGTGCGATTCCTGATTCTTTGATCGCTTGGCCAACGCCTTCTTCGTTTTGATAGACTGTTGCGGTATCAATACTTCGGTAGCCGTTTTTAATCGCAGCTTTCACCGCATCAATTGTTTCCTGCCCGTCGGCTACCTTAAATACCCCAAGACCGATCCAAGGCATTTTCACTCCATTATGTAAAGTCGTCGTGTCTTTTAAGCTTTTTAGCATGAGAACTCCTCCTTTAAATGTGGTTATCTCTTATTGTCGCATAGGAATTTGTTTCCTGTCACGAACTTACCATTGCAAGTGTAAGTAGCGAAAATACCTGCTTACTGCTGCGCTGCGAACACAGCTTCATTTTTGGATAGGACTGGTCTTATAGTAGTTAATATTGTCAATCTTTGGGCTTGCTTTTGAGTTAGGGAGGAGAAAGGTATTAGGGAAAATGTGATAAAAATCGTAAAAATTGTACATTTTTCCATAAATTTTCTATATAATAGTTAGTGCATTTGTCATGTTGTTCTCGTGTAAACTTATTGGTAGTGCAATAATCAGGAAAAAGGACGGGGTTCTTTTCTTAGAGAAGGGTGGGTTATTAGCTCTTTTATTAGTGTTGCATACATATTGTTTATCAATTGAGGTATTGAAAAAGTTGAACTTATGGAGATTAGTAGTGGTGGCAGTGATTGCGTGATGCCCCTAACTATTTATGTATAGAGGCATTACTTCAATAGGAGGGATAAGATGAAACTTAGTAAGTTAGTAGTAATTGGACTGATACAAATTATTTTATTAAGCATTGTTTCAACGGTAATAGCAGAGGAAGAAAAGGATGATGACATCATCGAGTTTGCCGATGAGAACTTAGAGGCGGTAATTCGAAAGGAAGTTGACAAGCCTTCCGGAGACCTCGTGAAAAGTGATGTTGAATCAATGACGTCTTTAACTGCTCAAGACGAACATATTCAATCACTTGAAGGAATTGAACATCTTGAGTCTTTAACAGAGTTAAATGTAGGAAGCAATCGTATTCAAGATCTCACGCCCCTTGATTCATTGACCAATTTGCAAGTGCTGAATGTAAGTGAAAATGAAATAGAAGATCTTTCTCCATTAGAGGAGCTAAGCAATCTTGATCGGTTGTATCTATCTAGAAACCGTATTAGTGATGTCGGGCCGTTAGAGGAGCTTGAATCGTTAACGATTTTACAGATGGATCATAATGAGATTAGCAATATCGTACCACTTGGCAAGCTAACGGATTTAGCAACTCTTTGGATTGATCATAATGAGATTGAAAATGTTTCAGAATTACAGCACCTGCATCAACTAGAAGTATTACGGGCCAATGATAATGATATTTCTGATGTGACATCGATACAGAATTTAAAAAATCTACGAGTCTTGCATCTATCAAATAACCCGATTGGTTTCATCAA
The DNA here is from genome assembly GCF_056619965.1 of Halalkalibacter sp. HAAS-P014. Lineage (NCBI taxonomy): Bacteria > Bacillati > Bacillota > Bacilli > Caryophanales > Bacillaceae > Halalkalibacter > Halalkalibacter sp. HAAS-P014. Next base: position 246,123 of record NZ_JBWQTV010000013.1, read on the forward strand.
GCCATTAGGTGGATTATCAGAACTGGAAGTGCTTTTTTTAGATGAGGGGAATGTAAGAGAAGTAATTGATTTTCAAAGTTTAACAAACTTGAAGATTTTAAGCCTGAAAGACAACAATATTGATGACATTGTTCATTTGAGAACATTGCACAATCTAGAGGAATTATACTTAAGTGGCAATAACATCAATGATTTTACGCCAACAGAATCTTTTTATAGCACGTTAAGATCAAAAGATTTTACATTAGATGGTTCAGAAGTTAGTGAAGACACTTCCTCTCAAAGCCAAGAAGAAAAAAACAATGATCTATTGCTTTATATTTTGCTTGGAGTCGTCATTCTTCAATCGGTTGTTGTTGCAGTAATTCTAGCAAAGAGGAATAAATCGGCATAAATGAGCTAGGTTGGTGGCATTTCGTTAATGTCACCTCCTTTCATTTGAAATTGTAATACAAAAGGTTGGTGAGAGACATGAGTGCTCCTATGAAAGATGTAAAAAGTGTTCTAACGATATATGTGCAAGGAAAGCTAGCAAGTACGATTGATATGGAATATAGCAAAGACAAGAGCCAATACACACTTGGCCGGGCGAGTGAAAATGATATCGTGATCAATTCGCCGATTGTGTCTACATTTCATGCTGTGTTTGAATTGCGGGATGACGGCTGTTATGTATTCGACTCCAATAGTACAAACGGTCTTTATGTAAATGGGGAGCAAGTAACAGGTGTGAAACTTGAAAATGGCGATAATATTCGGATTGATGACTTTTATCAACCACATGATGACGGTATCTTAATGATCTATTCAGTCTTAGATGATCACAGTGATGAAAGGTGGACTGAATTGCCGCTTGTGTCAGATAGAGTAACGATCGGCCGGGACGAGTTAAATGATATCCCGATTCCACATAGCCTAGTCTCAAGGACACATGCTGTGGTTGTGAGAGAAGGAAATTCTTTCATTCTTGAAGACAACCATAGCACAAATGGTACATACATAAATGGTCAACAGTTAATTGGAAGAACGAAGCTAAGTCATGCTGATGTGATCATTATCGGCCATACGAAGCTGATTTTTCAAACGGATAAAATTATTTTTAATGTGCAATCGAAAGGGCTTCGTATTGACGCGATTCAAATTACAAAAGATGTTCAGGATTCAGGTGGTGGCTACTTTAAAGGGAAATCGACGAAACGTATTTTAGATGATATTAGCGTTAGCATTAAGTCTGGCGAGCTTGTCGCGTTAATCGGGGGCAGTGGCGCAGGAAAATCAACGTTTTTGGATAGCTTAAATGGGTTCCGTTTGCCGACAGAAGGGAGCGTGTTGGTTAATGGCGATGATTTCTATACCAATTATAATGCATATAAAAACATCATGGGGTACGTACCACAGCAAGACATTGTCTATGATACGTTAACCGTTTCAGAGATGTTAACGTATGCAGCTAAGCTACGGATGCCAGAAGATACAACAGAGGAAGAAATCGAAAACCGAGTTCAAGAAGTAATAAAAGATGTTGAACTTGAAGGCAGAGAGGATTTAGTTATTAAACAATTGAGTGGTGGGCAAAGAAAGCGTGCCAGTATTGCCGTTGAACTGTTAGCGGACCCTAAATTGTTTTTCCTGGACGAACCGACCTCTGGTTTAGATCCGGGCATGGAACGGAATATGATGAAGTTGTTGCGTAAGCTGTCTAATAGAGGCAAAACCATTATTCTAATTACCCATGCAACAGCGAACCTTCATTTATGTGATAAGGCCATTATTTTAGGTTTTGGAGGGAAACTTTGTTATTTTGGGCCTGCTAACGGTGCACTTACATTTTTTAATGTAGAGGACTATGCCGATATTTACGATTTAATCAACAAGGAGTCGCATATTTGGCAACAAAAATTTAAAGAGTCCCCATATTTTGGGTATCATAATTCATTGGTTCAAAAGGATGCAAAAACAACGGAGCGAAAGGCTGTTACAAAAAGTAGCAGCTTCAAGCAACTGAGCATTTTAACGAAACGTTATTTAAAGCTTACACTCATTGACAAGCAGCGATTAGCATTTCTCATTTTACAGGCGCCGTTCATAGCGTTTTTATTGAGTATGGTTAGTGATCGGGATGCCTTTGACTTATATGAAACGTCAAAAGAAGTAGTCTTTACGTTATCGGCCTCCGCTGTTTGGATCGGATTATTAAATTCATTGCAAGAAATTACAAAAGAGAAAGATATCTACCGGAGGGAGCGGGCTGTTAATTTAAAATTAGGGCCATACATTACGTCAAAATTGATTGTATTAAGCATGCTCACTTTTGTTCAGACATTTGCTTTTGTTGGTGTGTATGTCTTTATGATGGATATCCCAAAAGAAAGTTTGCTTGGTTCCTTTGCGTTGGAGTTTTTCATAACCTTTTTCTTAACAACGATGGCTGCAACAACGTTAGGTCTCTTTGTTTCCGCTATGGTTGATAACTCTGATCGGGCAATGGGGTTAGCGCCAATCTTGCTCATCCCTCAGTTGATTTTCAATGGACTCGTTTTTAAATTAGAAGGGTTTTCAGAAGTTATTTCCAATCTAGCTATTAGTAAATTTGCGTCAAGGGCATTTAGTATTTCGATTGATTTAAATGGAAAACCGACTGAAATAGAGACACAAGCGTTAGTACCACCTCGTGACCTCCCGGCTTATTATGCTTATGATCTATCATTGCTCTATCAAAATTGGGCGATCTTACTAGGGTTTGTGATAATTAGTATTTTTGCTAGTTTACTGTTCTTAAAGATAAAAGAAAAACAATAGATGGGAGTGGAAGCTGATGGAGAATATTTTACTCTATGTCATCATTGGTGTGATTGTCGTGATGAATCTCGTGATCGTTTTATTAGTGAGGAACAAACCGAACAAAGCTGTAAACGTGGCAAACGATCAAAATGTAGTTCAAGAAAAGCCTGTTACCCAGTATGACAAGACGGAGGTAATCGGCCAGCGAAGGCAAGAGAGAGGAAACCAAAGTCCGGAACGTGCAGCTTCTGTGGGGAAGCCAGATGTGATGGAAGAAATTACTCCGTTTACAGCCCGAGAAAAGGAGACCATTCGGAACAATCTGGATGAAACGGTTCTATTAGGACAGGAGGAACAAGTGGCTCCGGTAAACAATGAAGCACAGCCTTTCGGGGTTCTCTGTTATCAAGAAGGGGGCCAGCTTGTTGAGGTAGAGTTGTCTGAGGAAAAGACGTTAATCGGAAGAGACCCAGCTATGTGTGATGTGCTAATAGAGAGTGATCATGCTGTCGGGCGAAGTCACGTTATGTTGCATAAACAGGGGGATAAGATCTTCTTGGTTGATTTAAATAGTAAAAACGGTTCCTTTATTGACGGGATCCCTTTCAAAGGAAAAATAGAGGTCCATCTAAATACAACGTTCACAATTGGGCAAACGGAAATGACATTAAGCCCAGTGGAGGTAGGCGTTGAATCATAGCCAATTGGAAGAAACGCAGCCTCTCTTGTCCCTCCGTTATGGTTCTTATTCACATAGAGGAGTGAGAAGTGAAAATCAAGATTCGCTGCTCCTCTATCATGATCATATTTTGTACTCTTTTGGTATTGCAGATGGTGCAGGTGGACATAAGTTTGGGAAGCAAGCGAGTTTGGCGACCGTGAGAGCTCTTGAAGCTGAGCTTAGGAGCGATCACGTTTATACGATTGGGTATCTCACGCAAGTAATTAAAAAGAAATATGATCAAATCAACAAACATATCTACAATCATGGCCAAGCAACAAAAAATGTGATGGTTACGACATTATCGATGATCAATATTTTAGACCGACGCATGATCATAAGCAACGTAGGCGATACAAAGGTTTTCCGAATTCGAAACGGTACAATCAAGCTACTATCAAAAGTTCACACTGTCGCTTGGTTGGAGTATGAGCAGGGTTTGATAACGAAACAACAATTAATCGATCACAAGGAAAAACATGTTCTAACTGAAGGGATTGGTGGGTCTGAAACAATTAATCCATACATAGCAACGGCAACTTTTCAGGATGGAGACATTTACATTCTTTGTTCAGATGGCCTTTATAACTTCGTAGAGGAAGAGGAGTTGCTTGAGTTATTCCAGGTGGCCCGTAAGTATAAAAATGAAGAGCTAGATGAGCAGTGTAAGCAGTGTGTGTATCGAGCACTAAACAACAAAAGTGATGATAATGCCTCGATAATTGCGGTGCAGGTATAAGATAGGGGGTCAGACACTTCGGTACTGCTGTACAGTGGTAAAGAGGTGTCTGACCCCAAAATCTAATAGGCATATATGACTTTTGGCGTAATAAGTATAGGAGAGAATATGGGAAAGTATCAAAAAATTGTATAAAAGATTGCGTGTTTATATTATAATGAAACTTGCGGAATTTTGATGGAGGTTAATTTACAATTATACCTATATATTTAGCCTTATTGAATCAGGACTTATCATCTAATTTAAAAAATTTTGAAAGGGTGGTTCGGTGAACTGTAGAAACTGTCAAGGAACGTTAGAGGAGGGTATGAAGTTTTGTCTTCATTGTGGTACAAAAGTATTGAATGATGAAGCCAATCAACAAGTCCCTTCAGAGCAACAGCAAGTTACTTATTCACAGCAACAAACAGCTAGCAGTACGGAGGCTTATGCTGGAGCGCAGGAAAAAAATAAGTATGTAGAACAAGGAAAGGCTGCAGGGAAGCAATATTATCAATTTATGCTGCAAGTTCTTAAGAACCCAATGAACTTTAGCAGAAGGATTACTAGCAATGATTTCGTGAATGGAATTATTACGATTGTTCTCTTTTCTCTTTTCTTGCCATTATTTTCTTATACGATCATGAATCAGATGAGCCGTGGATTTGTTAGTATTCCGTTTGGCGAAGTGGTTATAAAGCCGTTCTTTATGCTTGTTATTTTTATGGCTGTTCTTATCGCTGTCATGTTTGGGGCGAGCAAGTTAATGAAGTCGAATATCGATTTTAAAACATTAACAGCTAAGTTCGGTACGTTCTTACTATTGCCGATGTTAACGGCAGTTGTTTCAGTTATTTTTGCTTTTCTATCAATCTATATGTTTGGAAGTATCTTATTCCTTTTAAGTCTTTTAGGATTCTTTCTATCGGTTGCGGTTACGCTGTTCTCGATTAAAGGTGAAGACCCGAATGGACTTGACCTATATTATGGAATTGCGGGCACGTATTTGGTACTGATGATCATTTTAGCTGTGATCGGTGACGGCATCGTCGGACAGTTCTCTGGTATTTTTGACTACCTGTAGAAAACAGTCTGATCAGTTAGGAAAATCTTAAAAGAGAGTTGGTTCGTTTATGAATATAAAATTTCTATTAAGAAGAATTGCAGCTGTTCTTATTATTGTCTCTTTATTTTTACCGATGTTTGATTACTTTTTTGGCGAAATGACAGGGATCGAATATATTCAGGTAGCTTTTGAATTCGGCGATGCTGATTTATTAGTGTTAGCATGGATTCAAATTGTAATGACCGTTTTGGCAGTCATCTTGCTTATTGTGCCGAAAGTGATTCCATTGATCCTTTTGTTGGTAGTCGGTGGTTTCTATTCTTTAATTATGCTATCAGGGGAAATGCGTGATTTTGCATTAATTGGTGTGTACATGACTCCTGCAGCGCTTGTTGTGATGATTGCTTCTTTCTTTATTAAAAACAAAGACCAAGGTCAAGTCAATCATACAGCACAAGCGCCTAACCACCGTGTACAAAGGCAGGAAAGTGCACCAGCACCTGCACAGAGAGCGCAACAACCGGTACAAAGGCAGACCAATGTACCTCCACAAGCGCCTCCAAACGCTGATATGCATGTGACAGAGTTGCTTACGGAAAAGGAAACTGCTACGACAGCGGAAGCACCTACTGAACCGGTGAAAGCACCTGCTACGCCGGCGAATGCGTCAGCGCAAGCGTCTACTGAGGCAGCGCCGAAAGTAAAATTCTGCACAAATTGTGGCGAGAAGCTTAAAGCAGAAGCCGTTTTTTGTACGGAATGTGGGTTTAAGGTCGAGTAATCGGATAGGATTGAGCACCGTCTTTGGGCGGTGCTTTTTGTTTAAGAAATGGTTGTCCAAGGTAGTGGTCTTCTACCTTGTGCATAACGTTTTAGCAGGAATTTTCTTAATAGCCGTAATATGTAGAGGGGAAGTACAAAAGGAAAGAAGGTTTTTTCATGAAAACTGTACTAAATGGATTGGTGATATTGTTTACTGCATTACTACTGGCAGGTTGTGGGGGCAATGAAGTCAAACAGGTGGAACTTGATGATGATATGGGGATGCCGACAGTTCAGCAAATAAAAGAGAAAGCGATTTTTGAAGCACAAAATGAGTGGGTTTTATTAAACGCAGCCAAGTATTTCATGTCAGGTGTAATAGAAGATGACTACAAAAAAATTTCCGAAGTAAATCAGGCAGATGGAAAATTGTTTTCAACCGATTTGATTTTGGAAGAAGCGAAAAAAGACGGATTAACTGGTTTAGATCAAAATGACTATGAGTTGCAACAGATGGAAGAAAATACAGTTTTGGTTACGTTTGAGAATGCTAAGATCACACCGTGGTTACTATCGTTTGAAAAACGAGGAGACCGCTATTTTTTTGTTGACCTTGATAAAAGCATCCCTGAGGTGGAAGCAGAGGACCTGGATGGTGGAATTGCTCCGTCAGAGGATTTTGATACTGATTCTGTTGAGGAAGCTTTTGACAAGGGGCTTTTGGTAAAATCAATGACATTTCAGGTATTAGAAGAGGGAAGTTCAAAAGGGACGTTTCAGATTGATTTAGAAGACTATGCTTTGCCGTTGCAGGTAGGTGGTGGCATAGAGGTGGAAGTGAGCGAGTATTTTCCCGATTATTACATGAACGACCAACACGAACCAGACACTAGATCTTCCTCGCCATATAATCCGATGTTCATTTTCTCTGTAACCAAAGGAGATTACGAGGAAGTCATCATTAGGGGCATGAATACAAATCTAAACATATTTGAAGCTGATCCCCTTTTTGAATTAGTGCTTGTTGATGTTGAAGTGGAGTGAGAGTGCAGAGTGTGGGTCAAAATTAACCATAACAGTTAATGGTACATTAGTTTTCTAGTTTCATTCAGCGGGTCTGACCTCTTTATCGCAGATAAAAAAGGTGAAAATGCTAATAATGCACTTTCGCCGTTATATTAAGATTATTACCGTTATATTGGAAATTTCACCGTTATTTTGGGATTTTCGCTAAAAAAGTAGGGGAAGAGCCTGGTTGACGGAAGTGATTGCTCGTTTAGATATCCTGGATCTAACAAATTCGCTAAAAACAACGAAATTTGCTATTAAAACGAAAAAAGCAGTTCCATGGCAAACTCTCTGCCATGAAACTGCCCACATCGTCGAATCGGGGTCAGACCCCCCGGCACTGCTGTGCAGCGATAAAGAGGGGACTGACCCCTCTTTTAAAATGGGAATGGGCGTTTTTCGTTTTGTACGGATACCCAGCGCAGTGTCGTGAACTCTTCTAGTGACCATTCGCCACCGTAGCGTCCTAGACCAGAGCATTTTTCTCCACCAAATGGAATGGTCGGTTCGCAGTTAATGCTTTGGTCATTGACATGGACCATGCCTGTTTCAATTTGGAGGGCTACATCAACACCTCGCTCGACGCTACCAGCAAAGACGGAGCCACTCAGCCCGTATTCGCTGTCATTGGCAATTTGAATCGCTTCTTCTTCACTGTCTACAGGAAGGATAGCTGCAACTGGGCCGAACAGTTCATTTTGAGCTACCGCCATGTCATTGGTCACATCAGCTAAAATGACTGGTTCCATTAATGTACCGGTTACATTGCCACGATGAACAACGCTTGCGCCTTCTTCGATGGACTGATCGATAAGCATTTGGATTTTATCCACTTGTCTTTGGCTGATGATCGGCCCAATAAAGACTTCAGGATCAGCCGGGTTTCCGACTTTGATCGCTGCAGTTTTCTCAGCAAATGCTTTGACAAACTCATCATAAATGTTGCGATGGACGATGATCCGGTTCAATGCCATACAAATTTGGCCTTGGTGGAGAAACTTTCCGAAAACAGCGGCGCTGGCAGCTTGTGCGACGTCGGTATCCTCTAGGACGACCATGACATTGTTTCCTCCCAACTCAAGCGCGACTCGTTTTAAATTTTTCGCACAAAGCTCGGCGATATGGCGACCGACGGCTGTTGAGCCTGTGAATGAGATAACCTTTGGAATCGGGTGCTCGATAAAAGCATCTCCGATTTCGTTAATATCAGCGACAGTGACATTTAATAATCCTTTTGGTAAGCCGGCTTCTTCAAAGATTTTCGCGATGATAAGCCCTCCTGACATGAATGTTTGAAGGTCAGGCTTAACAACGACTCCGTTTCCAACAGCAAGAGCCGGTACAATCGCACGGATTGATAAGTATAATGGAAAATTAAACGGACTGATGACACCGACAACACCGACAGGAAGGCGATAAATGCGGTTTTCTTTGCCAGGGACGACAGACGGAACCGTTTCTGTTTTCATCTTGAGTGGAAGCGATGCAAATTCATTAATGTCAGCAAGAGCAAGGTCGATTTCTGCATTTGCTTTTGCATGGCTACTTCCTGTTTCAGCTACGAGCATAGCAACAATCTCTTCTCGTTTGCCTTCAAGAATCTCAGCCGATTTTTTCATGATGGCAGAGCGTTCATAAGCTGATGTTTTTTGCCACTTTGCTTGCGCTTTTTTTGCTTCCTTGTAAGCATTGTCAATATCGTCTCGAGTAGCTAGCTGAATTTTAATTAAGGCAGATTTGTCATATGGATTTTGATTTGTATAATCGTATTGGCTGTTCCCGGCTTTCCAAACACCACCGATGTACTGTTTATTCCAATTGCTAAATGCTGTCGTTGCTTGCATACCTATCCCATCCTTTTTATAAAATATATCGTAACTAGTCTGTTAATTAACTAGAAACATCACAACTTGAGGAACAAATGTAATGAATAGTAATAAAGCAATCATGACTAGAATTGGCAAGGTAATGTGCTTTGTGAGCTTTTGAATGCTTACTTTCCCAACGCTAGCAGCGGTAAAGAGACATACGCCAAATGGTGGGGTTGCTAACCCGATTGCCGTCCCGATTACGACGACGATTCCAAAATGAAGTGGGTCCATTCCTAAACTAGTGACAATCGGTAAAAACAATGGAACAAGAATGACTAATGTCGCAGAGGTTTCCATAAACAATCCAATCAGTAAGATGATGAAATTAATGATTAGGAGAATGATAATTGGGTTGTCAGATATTGCAAGGAATGTTTCAACAATGCTCTGTGGAATGCCTTCTGCTGTTAATACCCATGCTAGTAAGGAGGCATTGGCGATAATGAACATAATATTTGCCGTTAATTTTGCTGAGCCATAAAAAAGTGGCAGAATGTCTTTGAATTTCAAATCTTTATAAATAAACAGCCCTACAATCAACGCGTAGAAAACGGCAGCAACTGCTGATTCTGTAGGGGTGAAAACACCTCCGAAAACCCCACCGACTAAAATGACCGGCGTTCCTAATGCCCAGATCGAGCTCTTGAAAGCAGACCAAAACTCTTTTCTATCAAAAGGCGTATTTTCAGGTTTATAGCCATGCTTTTTTGATAAAAAGTAAACTAGGATCATTAAAACAAATCCAATTAGCAGCCCGGCTGGAATCCCAACCTTATACAAGTCAGCGACAGAAACTCCTGTTAAACTGCTATAGATGATAAAGGAAATACTAGGAGGAATGATAACTCCTAAAGGACTCGCTGTTGCCACAATCGAGCTGGCAAATCCACGGTCATATCCTTTGTTCACCATAGCTGGAATCATTAGGCTTCCTAACGCGGCAGCTGTGGCGACACCACTACCCGAAATGGCAGAAAAGAACATGCAGGCAATGACTGTGACAAGGCCTAAACCACCACTGACTCTTCCAACAAGTGAGCTCGCTAAGTTGATCATACGTTTGGCAAGCCCGCCCTTACTCATGAGGTCACCTGCTAGAATGAATAAAGGAATTGCTAGTAATGATGTAACATCAACCCCACCGATAATTTGCTGAGTAATGATGTTAACGGGAATGTCGTTTAGAAAAATATACCCAACCGAGACAACCCCAATCGTGACAGCAATTGGAATACCCATGGTCATAAGGAGCAGTGCGACGATTAGTAAAATCGTAATCATGCGTAATCATCTCCTTGACCTGTTTTTTTAGGGAGCAAATGAACGATTAGATGAATAACCATAATAAAGGCCGATATCGGCAGTACGGCGTAAAGGAATGTCATTGGCACTGACATATTAGGAGAAAGTTGATTCTGTACGAGTTGAAGCGTGCCGAACCCTACTTTAGCAAGAATGATTCCGTAGATTAATATAATAAGAGTTTGAATGATGCCGAGCAGTCCTTTTAATCTTGGAAAAAAGCTTTCTAAAATATCGACACTCATTAGTGATTTGTCTTTCGTTGCAATCGCAGCACCTAAAAACACGAGCCAAACTGTCGCATACCGAGCAAGTTCATCTGTCCAGAACGTCCCACTATTAAGAACAAAACGTGCAAAAACCTGGATGAATAACACAATGGATACCGTCACAAGCAAATAGGTAATGATATGTTGACAAATTTTATCAATGACTGTGCTAATTTTATTTGCTAGTTTCATAGAGACTTTTTCCCCTCTTTCTATGAAAACATTTTAGAAGGAGTATCCCAGACCGGGGTCTGACCTCGGTCTGGGATCTTCCACGTTCTTATTTTAAGTCTGTGATTGCTTTGTAATAGTTTTCCCCGAATTGTTCACTATACTTCGCTTGTGTGTTCGGTACGGCGTTCATGAACGCCTCTTTATCGACTTCATTGATTTCCATGCCTTCTGCTTCTAGGTTCGCGCGTAACTCATCTTGTAGCTCTTTGTTCTGCTGGGCTAGTGTTGCAGCTGCGTCTACAGCGGCTTCAGCTAGGATTACTTGGATATCTTCTGGTAGTTTATCGATTGTTGCTTTACTAGACATGAGTGTATTGATGGCAAAAATATGCTCAGTTAATGATAGATACTTTTGTACTTCAAATACATTTTGAGTGTAGTTAATCGTATAATCATTTTCTTGACCGTCAATCGCACCTTGTTGCATAGCAGTGAAGGCATCAGACCATGGCATTCCCGTTGCAGTAGCACCTAACTCGTTAATCGTGTCTAAATACACGCCGCTTTCAATAACTCGTAATGTTAGGCCATTCATGTCTTCAGGTGTGTGGACAGGGTGCTTTGAGTTCGTTACACTTCTAAACCCTCTAGGGACAAATGCGTAGCTGTTAATCCCAACACTTTCCGTTTCTTGCAAGAGATCTTGGGCAACATCAGACTCAATGAAGCGCTCTGCATGATCCCAATCCTCAAATAAATAAGGAACATCGAGAATACCGAACTCAGGTACAAAGTTCGTGACAGGAGAACTCGTAATAACGGCTAAATCAATATTTCCATACTGCATCGATTCTAGTAGTTCGCGCTCTTGTCCGAGTTGGCCGTTAGCAAAAATATTAATTTTGACTTGGCCATCGGTACGTTCTTCGACTAAGTCTTTATATTCTAAAGCTAATAAATGATAAGGGTTTGTTTCGGTTGCAATATGACCTAAGCGTAGCTCGATGACCTCATCGCTGCTAGTGGCACTTGGTTCTTCACTTTCTGTGCCTGCTTGTTGCCCCCCCCCACTACCACACGCTGTTAACACGGCAAAAGATGACAGAACAGCAAGACCTCTCGTTACAAATTTCTTCATAATAAATTCCCCCATTTTAATTTGGCATTTTCTTTTTTAAATCTGCTATATTGTTAGCTGTCTCAACGAGCTTCTCAATGACAAAGTCTTTCTTGTTATTTATCCGAGTCGTCGCACCGGATACACTGATAGACGCAATCACTTTGCCGTTATGGTCGAGAACAGGACACGCAAAACAGGTTAAGCCTTCAACCATTTCTTCTCTATCCATCGCATAGCCTAGTTGTCGAATCTCTTCTATCTCTTCTAGGAAAGCGTTTGCATTAGTGAGCGTATGATGTGTATACTTTTTCCTCTTCGTATTGTTTAGATAGTCTTCGATTTTGTCATTTGACTCATAGCTTAATAGCAACTTCCCTGAAGCTGTGCAATAAAGGGGAGCATTCCACCCTATATACGATCCCATATTCAGGTCCAAATCTCCTCCTGATTCTACTTTATCTACAAATGTTGCTAAGCCGTTATTCTTTACAACGAGATGGACGGTTTCTTTTAACTGGTCTCGTAACTCAATTAAATAGGGATGACTGATCGTCCGAATATCTAGCCTCTTCAGAAATAGGGAGGCTAGGTGAACGATTTTTATACCGATATGGTACTTCCCTGTATCGTTGTCACATTCTAAAATGCCTCCTTCTCGCAAGGTATATAAAATACGAAACAGGTTCGTTCGATTCATTTTTACTCTATTTTCAATTTCATTTGAGGTCAGCTCAACTTCTTCTTCAAATAAATTTAAGACGTCTATGGCATTGGACAATGTTTTCAATAAATACTGGTCGCTCATCGTAACTCACTTCTTTGTCTTGGATTTTGTTCACTATCTGAACAAGGTGTTCACTATCAAAGCAAAAAAATAAATGTTTCCTCCTCTCGTAATCGGTTTAGTAATGTGTATGAATCAATATACAAAAATATCAACTATTTTTCTAATCACTTTCAATTTGTACAAGGACATGTAGGTAAACAAAGTGTGGTAAAGACTTAATTTTGAATCACTTAGTATGTTCTGTATACGCTTACATAACTTTTTTCAGAAACTATCGTCATAATAACACGATGGTGTACTTAGCTGTCAATACCGAAATCGGAATAATTTTTATTTTCTGAATTGTATCCTTCGCTTCAACAACTATGAAAATAACTTTTTTTTAAATGTTTCATAAACATTTTTAAACTTTCAGAGTGGTAAACATCCTTCCGTAAAATGATTCCTACTGTTGTTTGCTCAAGCATATCAGTAATTTTTATTTTACAGACTTCTCGATTATCAATATTGTTCAAATAATTTGCTGGAAGAATAGTAGCTCCGATATTTAATGCTGTTAGTTGTATTATTGATTCCAATGTGGACAGTTCAATTATCGGTTCGAGTAGTCCATCATTTTTTAATTTTTTATCAATAATCTGCCGAATTAAAAAATCTTTTCGTAAAAGAATAAGTTTAATCTCTTCTAATTGTCTAAACTCTATAGTTTCTTCATTTGCAAGTTCGTGATTTTTTGACACGACTAAATAAAACTCCTCGTTAAACAGTGGTTCGCTAATAACCTGTTCCTCTTCAACTGGTAAATAGATGATTCCCATATCAAGTTCATTGGTTAATAGTGCTTGTTTCGTGTCTTCTGTAGGTAATTCTACAATTGAAAGATTAATATTCGGGTATTGCTGATGAAAAGAAACAATTGTAGATGTCAGAAGATAAGATCCACAGCAGCCTATAGTCAACTTACCACGTTTAAGCCCATTAATCTCATTTATAGCCACTTTTGCTTGCTCGAGCTCATAGAACGTGCGGAGCGCATGTTTTTTTAATACATTACCGGCTTCTGTTAAATTAATTTTTTTCCCTATTCTATTAAATAAGGGAGTTCCAATAGTATGTTCGAGCACCTTTATTTGTTGACTTAACGTTGGTTGACTAATTCCTAATTTTTCTGCAGCTCTTGTAAAGTGGAGCTCTTCTGTAACCGTTAAAAAGTATTCTAGAAGGCGTAACTCCATAAAATCACCCCAAACTATAGATGTTACCTATTATCATAATAGTAAATATTGTATTGATCAATGGTCAGAATATTCTATAATTTAGAAAAGGACACAATATTCACAAAAAAAGTCTAGCATTATAGAACCCATTGTTAGGGAGCATAGTCATTTTTCACTTAATAGAGTGTTCTAAAAGTAGTAGAGAAGTGATATACGTTAAATATAAATCTTCTACGGGGGAATGGATATGAAAATTGCTATAGCAGGTTCAGGTGCAATGGGCTGTCGCTTTGGCTCTATGCTATTTGAAGCTGGAAATAAGGTTTTATTAGTAGATAGATGGACTCAGCATATAGAAGAAATTAACAATCATGGATTAGAGATTACGAGAGAAGATGGGAAAGAGACTCTTAAAATGAGAGCTTCGTTACCAGAAGAGAGTGAAGGAGATTTCGATTTAGTGATCGTTTTTACGAAATCGATGGATACCGACAAGATGATTCAAAGCTGTCAGCATTTAATAAGTAGCAATACCCGGGTGTTAACGTTACAAAATGGCTTGGGAAATATTGAAACGCTTGAGAAATATGTTGCTAAAAGCCATCTGTTAGCAGGGGTTACGACATTCGGGACAGAATTGCTCGCCCCTGGAAAAATTCAAGCTCTCGGTTCCGGGCATGTTCAAATTATGCAAGTTGATGGGAACCAGACAAAGGAAATAGAAACGATTGCAGAAGCCATGAATGAGGCGGGAATGAATGTCGAAATCTCTTCTGATGTAATGATTAGTATTTGGAACAAAGTAGCATTTAACTCGGTACTCAATACACTTTGCACGTTGATCAACAATACCGTCTCAGCCGTTGGAAACTACAGTCAAATAGAAGAAGTGATTGATAGCATTGTTGGTGAAATCATGATTGTGGCAAAGGCAGAAGACGTCCAACTAGAGCGAGATGTAATTTTTAAGATGATTGTTGATTGCTTTGATCCGAAAATGTCAGGAAATCATTTGCCGTCAATGGTTCAAGATATGCAAAATGGTCGGATGACGGAAATTGACTATTTAAATGGTGCGATTGTAAGAATAGCAGAAAAACACCAGATTTCGGTCCCGACAAACCGTTTGATTTATCATTTGATCCGAATGCTGGAACAATCGAGATAAAAGAAAGGATGATGAAGTAATGACAAAAATCTCAATTATCGGAGCTGCTGGCACATTAGGTGCAGCTTGTGCGATGACGTTATCTATGAGTGGTTTAATCGATGAACTATGTTTAATAGATGTGAATGAAAAGCTTTTGGATAATCATGTAATGGATTTTGAGAATGCCTTCCCAGCTGAAAATATTTACCGTGGGACCTATGAGGATTTACAAGGTTCAAAGATTGTCATTATTACAGCGGGTGTTCCAAACCGTAGTGAAGTGACTTCAAGAAATGCTTATTTACATGACAACATGACGATTTTTGAAAAAATAGGGACTGAAATCAAACGGTATTCACCGAATGCGATTATTGTAACCGCTTCAAATCCCGTTGATGTCCTAAATTACTACCTTTATAAAAAATTCGATTTCAAGCGCAATCAACTGATTGGGTATACATTAAATGACTCGTACCGGTTTGAATGGGCACTGCGAAAAACATTGAATATAGACCCTCACTCGATGATCAGCACCCCAGTCATTGGCGAGCATGGAAATTCTCAAGTCCCACTGTATTCACAGGTCAAGCAGAACGGGAGCGAATTTGCGATTACTGAGGAACAGAAAGAACGTATTAATGAAGAATTAAAAACATGGTTTGTTCGGTTCAATCGTCTGAATGTACCTCGGACAACTGGCTGGACAACTGGTGAAGGGATAAGCAAATTGGTCGGAAAGCTTTTGAGAGTGGAAACATCTGAAACGATTGGGTCAGCAGTTTTAACGGGTGAATACGGACTAAGTAATATTAGCATCGGCGTTCCTTTAACGGTAAGCAATGAAGGAATTCAATCGATCCATGAATGGAAGCTCAATGATCGTGAAGCAAGTGCATTCAAACAATCTGCAAAAAAGATCGAGGACATTGTCACAGAAAATCAATCGTATTTTTCATAATAGAAGAAAGAGGGAGATAATATGTATACAACAAGCACGGCTTTTCTAGAGGCGTTACAGGAAGCGAATGTATCCTATATTTTTGCTAACTTAGGCAGTGATCACCCAGCGATGATCGAAAGTTTAGCTGAAGCACAAAGAAGCAATAAGAACTTACCTGAAGTGATTATTTGCCCAAATGAAATGGTGGCCTTAAGTGCAGCGCATGGCTACGCGCAAAAAACGGGTATCCCTCAGGCTGTGGTTATACATGTAGAATGTGGGACGCAAAATCTCGGTGGGGCGATTCATAATGCAGCAAAAGGGCGAGTGCCTGTCCTTATTTTTGCTGGAGCCTCTCCTTATACACAAGAAGGTGAATTAACAGGGAGCCGGAATGAATTTATTCATTGGATTCAAGATGTCTTTGATCAACGTGGCATTATGAGAGGGTACTCGAAATACAACAATGAAATTAGGTCAGGGAAAAATGTCAAACAATTAGTGCACCGGGCAATGCAGTTTGCAAAAAGCGACCCGAAAGGACCTGTTTATTTAATGGGAGCACGAGAAGTAATGGAAGAAGTAATCGAAGAACCAGTAACCATTGATACGGCCCTTTGGGAGCCAATTGCACCTAGTGCGATTCCACCAAAACAATTGGAAGAAATGGTAAACGACTTACAAAAAGCGAAAAATCCACTCATTGTCACGTCTTATTTAGGCAGACAAGAAGAAGCAGTGAATGAACTAATTAAGCTCTCTGAACGATTGGCAATTCCGGTACTTGAATCGTGTCCGAACTATATGAACTTTCCAGCTGATCATCCGATGCACATTGGCTTTCAATGGAACACACCGGACCAAAATAAGTGGCTAGATGAAGCAGATGTCATCTTAGTTTTGGATAGTGATGTCCCTTGGATCCCGTTAAAGAACAAACCAAAAAAACAAGCGACCGTTTATTATATTGACGTTGATCCGATCAAGGAACAAATGCCATTATGGTATATCCCATCAAAGAATTTTTTCAAAGCCGATTCATTGATTGCGCTTCAACAATTGAACCAAGAATTTAGCAAGGATGAAGTGATCGATAAGGCGATCATTTCAAAACGTTGGGATAAATACGAAGCGATCCACCGTGAATTGAAGGAAACTTTTCATGTGAAAGAAGACATTTATGATGATGATATTACACCTGAATACTTAACGGCATGTGTTCGCGAAGTCATTGATCAGAACACAGTCATTATTAATGAAGGAATTTCTAACTATCCGACGATCTCAAACCACTTAGAGCTCAAACGAAGTGGCTCATTATTTGGAAGTGGTGCTGGTTCCTTAGGTTGGAATGGAGGAGCAGCGATCGGAGTGAAATTAGCTGAACCGAATAAAACAGTCATTAGTCTAACAGGTGATGGAGCATACTTATTTAGTATTCCTTCAACGGTACATTGGATGTCCACACGATACGAGACACCGTTCTTGACCGTTATTTACAACAACCATGGCTGGAAATCACCAAAGCTTTCAACGCTAGGCGTCCATCCAAACGGCATTGCCCAGCAAACAAATCAATTTTTCGTTGATTTTACACCAGATGCCGACTTATCAAAAATTGCAGAAGCGGCCGGTGGAACATATGCCAAAAAAGTAAGTCAAGCGAGTGAATTAAAAGATGCATTAGCAGAATGCTTGCAGGTAGTGAAAGAAGGACGATCTGCCGTTTTGGATGTTCATCTGCCGAAGGTTTAGGCTGGTATGAGAGGTGAGGTGGCGTTCAAGTGGAACGCGTGCCTTCTCGAAAAAAATTCAACAGAAGTAAGCATCCCGGTAAGTAAGGATACCAGGTGCTTACTTTTTTGCGTTTGACAAAATTTCGTTACCATCATAACCGAAAACAATATGCTAAAATATGGATATCATAACATGCTGACGTTAAAGAGGAGGGCATCACCATGCGGAGTATTCGAAGCAGAGTAGTCGAGCGTTTCCTTTTTAAGTATGGTCCCAAAAAAAAGCTCACGGATAAAAAGCTTTTTGCTGATTATATGGAACAAATGCGTTTTGAGAATCAACAACCATATGTGATCCCTCATCGCATACAGCGAAAGTCCTCGATTACGAAGCAAACGTTTCATGGAATGGATTGTTACATATTCAATGAAGATAACGACTCTTCGAAAAAAGAAATCCTCTATCTGCACGGTGGTGGGTATGTCAATCAGCCGGAAACTGAACACTGGAAATTTCTAGGGAAAATTGCAAAAGAGACTGGTTTTACGATTACGGTGCCGATCTATCCGAAAGCACCGAACCATCATTATCAAGAGTCATTTGCAAAAGTGCTTCCACTTTATGAACAACTTTTGCAAAAAGTTAGTGGGGGAAACATCATTTTAATGGGTGACTCGGCTGGGGGAGGCTTTGCCCTCGCGCTTGCGCAATTGCTCTTGGAGATGGGATTGCCACAACCTAGGCACATCATTTGGATTTCACCTTGGCTTGATATTACGATGAAGCATCCTGATATTGATGAATACGAGAAGAAGGATTCGATGTTGGGATTGTACGGGATTATTGAAATGGGGAAAGCGTATGCTGGTGGTGCCGATTGAAACCACTATTTACTAAGTCCGATCAACGGAAAGCTAAATGGGCTTGGCGAGATCTCTCTATTTGTTGGAACGAATGAGTTGTTGTTGCCTGATGCAAGAAAGTTTCGAGATCTTGCCAAGTCGCAAGGTGTGAAACTGAATTATTATGAATATCGGGAAATGAATCATGACTTTCCACTTTATCCAATACCAGAGGCGAGAAGAGCGATTAAAACAATCGTGGATGTGTGCCTGAAGTTTGATTGAATTTACTAGTGACGATAATAGATCCTTCTATGATTTCCCATTACTACCAATTATGATAAAATAGATATAGGAAGAAAGTAATAATTATGTTAGGGGAGAATGATAATGGGATTGTTACGTAAATTAACAGCGAAACTAGTAGGTTCACGAGAAGTAGATTTAGTACGTGCGAAAAAAGAAATCCAATACAATGCTGATAGACTCAAATATAAAGAAGAAGCAGTTGCTTTAGAAAGCATCATTCGTGATAGTTATGAACAATCACTAGAAGAAATTATACATAGATTAGGAAATGCCACTCGTCACCATGCCAATCTATCATCTGCGGATCATTTCAAAACAAGTCCATTTCTTGATAGATTTATTGAGTATTATGCATTGGAAAGTTTCACAAAAGGGGCTTCGTTCGGTCATCAGCTTGCTGCTGGGACGGCTGATCCGAAGTACCAAGAAGAGATTGTATTAATGCTAGATGATTTAACACAAGAGCTGTTAACGGAAGCGAGGAACTATTTTACGCAAAAGGAAGCGGAGTGTTTTTCATTTGCTGCTCAAAGAGCTTTTGAATTAGGAGTCGAGACAGGACAAGAGATCTATAAGCAGGAGTTTATTGCTGTTCGTCGTTAATAGTAGCTAGATTTTATTACTCGGAGAAGCGATTTTTGGTAAGGAGTGTTTAGTATTTCAAAGAATGCAATTGCTATTATTATGATCTTATTAGTCATTATCATTGGTTTGCTAGGGTATATCGTTTTCCAACAGTCACAGTCGCCAAAGGAAACTGTGAAGCAGGGGCTGGAAGATTTATTTACTGAAGCCGGCCAAGAAGCGGAAAAGCGAGTAGAAGAGACAATGACATCTCAGTATCCTGTTTTAGGAAGCTCCCTTGATACGTTGGTAGGCCAGTTAGGGGAACCGGATGATACGCTAGATACTGAATATGTCCACGTCAATTATGAGTATGGTTATGAATTTTCTTATCGCTATCGTCTACAGCCATTTTCAGTAATGGTTGGGCTGCATGGTCATCAAGTTGACTCAGGGCAACTTGAGGGGGTAATTACGTCTTACTATATTGATGGAATTGATGCTGATAAGGAGGATGTCGTTCAATTTGCACAGCAACTTCTACCTAGTAATGCCATCTATCTAGATGAGTTAGTCGATGTATTGGAGGAGAGATCATCTTCTTATCGAGACAATCTTATTTCTTACTACGTCTACGAGGTTGATCATTTCTTAGGAAGTCCGATGCTAGCCGGTATAAAAGTTACAAAGCCGGTGTCTGGTGACGAAGACTCTGATCGTCCATTTGGTAGGTACAAATTATTTGTGACAATGATGACAGAGGCAATGTTTTTGGATGAGTTAGTGGCTACGGACCCGACGCTTCCATATCAATGGAGGCAGAAGAGAGCAAATGGAGAAATGCAGGAAAGGAACCAACCTGACCTTGGCGCCGGAAATGATACTAGCGCATCAGATATCGCTAGGTCTGACTCTAATGATCGTCAGGAGGTGGAGACAGAGACCTCTAACGTTAATGAGGTTTGGGACCTTTTGTATCAAGTGGAGGCAACGGATGTCTACAATCTTAATGGAGAAGCAACTCGATTAAGTTTTCAGTCAGATCATGATGTTTTGTTTTATTTCATTGCGTCTTTTTGTATACCGTGTGAGAACGGATATAATCTGCTAAACGAGGCGTATTCGCAGTTAACTGATCAAAATGTTCGGGTTATTATAGTAAATATGTCTGAAGGACAGCAACATATAGAAAATAGCTTTTTGGCAAAGCAACCTAGCCCTCATATCGTTGTTATTGACGACGATCGAGAAGTGCTAGACCTATTCAATGTGGTTTCACTGCCGAAACTTGTTTATTTTAACATGAGCACGGGAGAAAGGATCGAGCATATGGGAGAATTTGATCGGCACTTTTTGGATTTGCTTAGAAGATGATATAAGTCTTGTGTAGTTGTTGAAAGTTGAAGAGGGGTTACCAGGGGAGAAAAAAGAGCAATCTTTCTCTCCTTGGCCTGACCTCTCCTTCGTTCTCTCATCTCAAGACCCCATCTAAAATGACATAAACTATAGAAAACAACAAGCCTGCACCTACCAATTTTAGCAATAATTTTAGTTGCACCCACTTCCTACCCTTCCATGGCAAATGCTCCACCTTCGCACTTAATTCCGTTGCTGGACCGAACAGAATCTTAATCAACCGATTAAATAGAAAGTCTGATTTTTTCCTAGGGTACTTGGTGTATGAATGGTCAAGAGTTGTAACGTCTACTGTTAAATAAAGAAAGGCAAAGATGGAGTACACACTAAGAACATAGGTCGCTCCCCAAAACAAAATCTTAAAAAGTAAATCGATCATGGAAGCAATCATCGCAAGTTGATCAATTGCCCTTCATAATCCCAGAAGTCATCTATCTTCAAATCGATTTTGTTATTATTATCCTGTAACTTTTTCGGCACTTCAAAGTACATATACATCTCTACTTCTCCCTGTTTCGGTAACTCGTGATCAAAATCAAAGTCACTTAAATCATCGGTTAAATACAAGAAGCTAGAGAAAAACTCGTAGAATTCGTCTTCAATTAGTGTAAAGCGAACAGGGATATCAAAGATCATATCGATGTCCTGATCTGATAGGTTTGTTGTCGTCATTTCAATGACATAGTAAATAGTATTGTCTTCTGATGTTTTATGAAAAATAGTAGGGTAGTCTTTGTTATAGTTTGATGGCTCGATCACATTGGTAAAATAGGAATCTTTTATTTCATACTCGAGTAAATTTTCAACTTCAATGTGGTGATCAGAAATGTTTATTTCGACTGCAGAGTCTGCCCATTCATCGTCAAATTCCTCAAATGCACCAACGGCCTCGTACTCTTCAGTTAGTTCCTCTTCTCCAAAGAAATAGCCGATTAAACCGAGAGCGAATAAGCCTGTAACTAGAAAGCCTACCGCTTTTACGATCCAATCCCCTTTTTTATACTCCTTACCCTTTCTGATTGAAGCATAGTGTGTCATCATCGAAACGAGTGTATCAATTTTTGAACGATCGATGTTGCTGAAGACAACTGACTCTTTGTAACCTGCTTTAAAGTCAAATGTTAGCTTCGCGTTTGTAAAGGTGTCAAGACTTGAGGAAATATTTGAAATATAAGGGTACTCGTATGTTTGTAAATAATCTAAATTGTTATCACCAGTTGAAATACGAGGAAAAAACAGCACACGATAGTCGCTAAAAACTAAGAGTCCTTCATAATTGGTACCATCCATTTCGAAATAGTAATCAGCTTCAACAATGCCTTTAATTTCTTCACGCTCTTTCTCTAAATAGGTGAAGCAAATTTCAGCTTCTTCATCTGTGAGAATGATAGTCCCGTTTGTTAAGTATTTTACTGAATTTTTAATGTTCTCGATCTCCCAAGGTTTGTCGGTCAATGTCTTTCCTCCTTTGAGTGATGGCAAGCACTATATTATATTGGACGGATTATCAGCCTCCATTTACAATAAGGTCCTCGGAAATCTTGTAGTTTCTCGAGGTCTAAAATATCTGTTTCCTCTGCAATTTTACGATTTGGGTTGAGGCTAGAGCTAACAAATGGTACCCATCGTCAACAGCGTCATACAAGTAATTCTCTAACTGTGGACTATGGACGTCATTATGAAGATCTTTCATTGGGTACCCCCGTTAATAAACTATGAATAGTAGAACAGTTTTTATCATACAGCATTTTCCATAAAGGGAATATGAGGAAAAAATACCGGTTAGTTGGAAGTAATGAGAGGGAGAATATATGTGTTTGATGCTGTTTTTATAAGGCTATCGTACTGGTGTGATAATGAGGTTGTGGATTACTGAGAATCACGATGGAGACGTTACTCACACAACTCACATATTCTTAACAAAAAAGGTGGATAAGCTGTAATTTTATAAATTTTCTATCCACATAAAAAGAGATATTCACAGTTTTTTTTAGTGCTGGAAAACGAAAATTTTTTAGTTGAGTGAAAAGGGGCTGCTACTTTCTCATAATCTGTGGATAAATAAGGGGATGTCTCAAAAGGTTACAAACCCCCCGATTAAAAAGGCAATGGCCAACTCGCCGTGCGCCAGTTAAGAGAACCCCACTCATAACAGGCTTAAAAGACTACGACGGTTTGGCTCATTGCTTCGGGGATGTCTCAAAAGGTTACAAACCAACCTTTTGAGACATCCCCTTCTGCTTATACTTTCGCATCTGTATGTAAGGGCAATGATGAAGTTACGTGATGTAGCAAGCCTTTTGTTGTATTTGATAGTGGTTTTTTCCGTAAGCTCACAGACCCGATTCGGACATAGACTTTTTCATTGTTTGACAGTAGGGGGATGAGCTTGAAGCCGTCTTGTAGATGGAAGTGATGGTCCTTAAGCGTTAAGTCCGTAAAAAAGCTGATGGCTAGTCCATTTAATATGCTTTCTTTCATGACACTTACATTTTCTGTAATTAAATTTAGTTGGAAATTTGTATCGAGGTCAAAAAAGTGTTGAAACCAGGCTTTCATTTGGCGGGTGTAGACAATTGATTTTTCACTCACGATATCTTCAGGGGTTACTGTCGACTTTGCTGCGAGTGGGGAATCCGTTTTTATACAGACAAATACTTGTGTTTTAAGGATCTCCTTTACAAGAAGCTCTCGGTCCTGCTCGTACTTATCTGTTATGACAATAAAGCCTAAATCTGTTTGATCTTTTTTCATATCGTGAACGATTCTCATCGAACTTTTCTCAGTAATTTCAATATGAGTATGGGGGTGGGTTTCGACAAAGTGATTGAATGTTTTCGATAGCGTTGTCATAAAGCCACGCGTGCAAGCTACTTTTATAGCTTTGTCACTATTGTGGTGATGGTCAACGGCAATTTTCTCAAACGAGCGTAATTCCTCCAAGATGTGGTCTGCTTTTTCTAATAATTCACTTCCGATCGTTGTAAGGTCGACGCCTTTTCGTGATCTTATAAACAAATTGACCCCAAGCTCTTGCTCCAATTTCGCGATTGATTTGCTAACTGCGGATTGGGAGACTCGAAGTTTATGAGAGGCACTGGAAATGTTTCCAGATTTGGCAACGGCAACAAAATACTCTAATTGTTCAATTTGCATAAAGACCTCCACTTGAATTCATTCATAGTAGTATGATTTAAAACTATTTTACCAAAAGTTCGATAAGAATAAAATTAGTTATTAGAAAAGTTTGAAAATTAGAGTTTGGGATAAGGTGAATGGTTTGGGATCCTTTTAACCAAGGAAAGTCGACAGCTAAAGGGGAGGTTCTTCATTAGGTTTCAATTGGCATAGTCATTTTGAATAAGCTTTGAGTTTTCTCTGCGTATTCGCTTGTAAGTATGGTATAGTATAATTGGTTTATTATGGAAGTTGATGCAGTTATAGAACGGTTTTGTCGACGAAACGCGCACTATTTATTAAAATAAAAGAAATACGTTAGCAGAGAAATTAGTAGGCGTGCATAACAATCTAGGAGGAGAGAAATGAACGTAATACTAATCTTAGTTCCGATTATCATTTGTTTGATCGCTTTAGTTGTGACATTATCACTAACTCGGAAAGAGGACACGAATTATAGTGGCAATAAAAGTATTAACAACCAATTATGGATGTATCTCGGTTTAATTCCGGTCATCGCGATTATTATCGTTGTTAGTTGGAGGTTTTTATTTTAGATGGATGAGGAGCATCTAAAGAATAAGTGTCTATATATTAAATTTGCAGAGGATCGAGTGTGATGGCACTTGATCTTTTTTGTTTCAATTAACCTATGGAAAGTTGTTGGTAAATGAGTCGAAGTGTTCAATATATTACCACTCTCTGTCAAAAGTAGATTTTCTTATTATATAGAAACATTCGCCGTACTATCAATCATACTAC
The DNA here is from genome assembly GCF_056619965.1 of Halalkalibacter sp. HAAS-P014. NCBI lineage: Bacteria > Bacillati > Bacillota > Bacilli > Caryophanales > Bacillaceae > Halalkalibacter > Halalkalibacter sp. HAAS-P014. The sequence goes on from NZ_JBWQTV010000013.1 coordinate 270,876, forward strand.
GAAAGAGCCGGCGTAGGCCTTAAGTCATCGTGCGCTTACGTCGGATTGAGTCTTTTTTCTTAGATCGTAATACCTGATTAGGAGACCTCCTAAATATTTCATTTTACTTGCTTTGGTTAGGACCAATATAATAGATGTATAGAAATTTGTCGAAAATTCGTTTAGTAGATTGTAGAGAGTCCTATAGATCCTGTAGTGGACACCTTAGATTTGTAGTCATAGTAAATAGATGCTGATGCTAATGAAATTAGAGGTATTGCGATGGAAAAGGAAACGATTATTTTTTTGCATGGTATTGTAGGAAATAAGAATGCGTTTAAAAAGGAAATCGATCTATTAAGTGCTTACTATCATTGTATCTCGTACGATTTATATGATCCAAAAGATTTAGAGGGAAAGGGACTACTTTCCTTGGAGTTATTGCTTGAACTGCTTCATCATAAATTTATGATCGCTGGAATTAAAAAAGCTCATTTGTGTGCACTTAGTTTTGGTTCGCTTATCGCAAGTGCCTTTGCTAAGAAATATCCTGAGCTCGTAATAAGTATGACGTTTGTAGGGGGATATTGTTGTAAGGTCCCTTCTACATTTTATCAGAATCTTACTAGAGTGTTAGAAATGAAAGAACAGTTAGATTACAAATTATGGTTAAGGCTGTATGGTAGTTTGCTAAATCCTAATATTTGTGGGATTCAAGAAGATTCGGAAGCGATCTTCTACAATTGTGCGCTTGAAGTTCATCCACTTGTATTAGAGAGGGCGATACGCTTGCAGCTGGAATTTGATTCAAAAAAGGTATTAGTTGGAATGAAAACCCCAATTTTATGGGTAATGGGAGAGCATGATGAATTGTATAAAGGAACACTAACGAATTTGACGGAGTACATCCCGCATGTTGTCTATAAAGAGATAAAGGATGCGGGGCATGTGGCGCATATTCACCAGCCTGCTGAATTTATGTCAATTTTTCAATCCTTTCTAAAGACAGATAAATTATTCAGGAGTGCGTAACTAGCTTTTAGTAGGAGGTTAATTGTGTCAATAAAAAAGAAACTGCCCTTAATTTTCACCTCGTTGGTACTGTGTATTTTGATTGCGTATAGTACAATGCATTATTTTCGATCGCAAGAGAAGTTAATCGAATTCAATGAGAAAGAGATCGAGTTGATTACTCAAGAAGTCTCCTATCAAGTGGAAAACTCAAAAAATGGGGCTCTGTATGTGGAGGACCTTATGGGGAAGGAGTTGCGAACGGCTTCGATCGCGATCCAAAACTCTTTGCCACCTAATTACGAAGATGTGACGAATGAACAACTAGTAGAGTTAGCAGATAAGCTAATGGTTTCGCATATTACTTTACTAGCTGAGACAGAGGATGACATTGTCGGTGTGAAATCGTCTGATCCTCATGAGATTGGGATGTCCACGAATGAATGGCTCTTTTGGTACGATGCTTTTAAGCAGCTCCTTGCTTTAGAGCCTGTAACGGTGGAAGAGGGCTTGGCTCTACCAAACTATTGGACAGGACCGATTGAGATTGCAGCAAGTAACCCTGATCATACTGACAAATGGGGTTATTATTATGACGGGACGACCGATTATATTATCAATCCATATAACCGTGACAGCGAGGTACTTGAGTACGAGGAACGCTTTGGTCCAGGAAATATTATGGATCGCTTTACAGAAAAGCTAGAAGGTGTTCTAGAACTGACCGTGTTTAATCCGAATAGTTTTGGCCAAGAGACGGAAATGCGCCACTTAGAAGGGAACAGTTTTATCCGAATTGTCGATCAACCGATTTGGTATGGAACCTATGAATTTGTCAATCAAACAGCAGATGTTGAATTGGTTCAAATGGCGATGGAAACAGGGGAAACACAGAGCTATATGGAAGAAATAAATGGCGAACTTGTAACCAAAACATTCGTGCCGATTACAGACACGCAGGAACCATATGTCATTGGGGTAACCTATGATTACAGTTTAATTCAGGATGAGCTTGATAAAGAATTGATGCAGCATCTCGCTTTATCGATCCCGTTTATCTTGGCAGTGTTTCTTACTAGTTTAGTGTTTTCGCGCTCAATTACAAAACCAATCAGCGATATTGTTGAAAATGTAAATGAGATTGCCAAAGGAAATTTTGGACGAGAAATTCATTTAAATCGGAAAGATGAACTAGGCCACCTTTCTCAAAATGTTAATGAATTATCAAATTCGTTGAAAACCTATGTGACAGATTTAGAAGAAAGTCAAAAGCTTATTCAATTTCAAGCTTACCATGACCCATTGACAGGATTACTTAATAGACGCTATTTCCAAGAGGAGCTAGAAAAGAGAATCGCCCGTTCCCAACAAACAGGCGAGACGGTTGCCATTTTATTTATTGATGTTGATCGCTTTAAAGACATCAATGACACATTAGGGCACGCCAAAGGTGATCAATTATTAGTGTTGGCTTCCGAGCGTATTAAAAACTGCCTGACTACAAGCGATACGGTATTAACAAGGCAGGGTGGCGATGAGTTTGTGATCTTATTTAGTGGACTAGAGGAAGAAGACATTCAGGAGATCGCTGATACGATTGTTACAAAGATTAACGAGCCTTATGTGATTAATGAAAATGAAGTGATTGTCAGTGCCAGCTGTGGAATAAGTATGTATCCAAAGCAGACAGAAGATATGGAATCGCTCATGATCTATGCAGACGGTGCAATGTATGCTGCGAAAAAGCAAGGCGGCAATAAAGTCATGTTTTATAATGAACAAATCAACAAAGAAAAGAACGAGAGACTTCTTATTGAAACTCGGTTAAGAAAAGCGATTAAAGCTGAAAAAATTGAAGTCTATTACCAGCCAAAAATAGATGCTCGCACAGATAAAATGACCGGGGTAGAAGCATTACTAAGATGGACAGATGAGGAACTAGGCTTTGTCTCGCCAGAAGTGTTTATTTCTGTTGCTGAGGAAACGGGACTCATTCATCCATTGTGGAAAATCGCGATGAATAAAGCTTGTACGCAAATCGCAACATGGAATAAAAACCGTAAAGAGCCACTCAGCTTAGCTGTTAATTTTTCAGCAAAGCAATTTCAAGACCCTACCTCTTTAGTGAAGCAGGTCAAAGAAATTCTCACTAGCTGCGAGTTGGCACCGAGTCTTTTTGAAATTGAAATCACTGAAAGTACGTTGCTGTTTAATACAAAAGAAACGATTAGCGCTTTGAAAGATTTACAGGAATATGGAGTCTCCATCTCAATTGATGACTTTGGAACAGGCTATTCGTCGTTAAGCTACTTAAAGTCATTGCCAATTGACTGTCTGAAAATTGATCGTTCCTTTATTCAAGACATTAAAGAGGACTATAGTAACGCTGAAATTTCAGAGGCTGTCATCAACCTTGCGCGTGGCCTGCGCTTAGAAGTAGTTGCTGAAGGTGTCGAGGAAGAGTATCAGAAGGAATTTTTACTTCAGAATCAATGTTACCACATGCAAGGGTATTTATTTAGCAAGCCAGTTAGTGCAGAGGAACTTGAGAGAATGTGGGGATGATAGCCCCCACAACTTTTTTACAAAATAGTTTGATAACATTTCTAATATTTCCTTTCGTTTTTGTGGTAAAGTAGCATTTGGTGATCATTTCATCAGCATGACCAAGAATACTGGAGGAATAAAGTTGATTATTGATAAGTTAACAAATGCAAAATTGTATGACAACCTACACCCAAGGTTGAAAAAAGGGCTCGACTTTTTACTTGAAAATGACTTAGAAGAATTAGAAGTAGGTACTTATCAAGTTGAGGATGATAAAGTATTTGTGATGGTTCAAGAGTATGAAACGAAACGAGCTGAAGAATGCAAGTATGAAGCTCATTATAAATATACGGATATCCAATACGTAATTAAAGGCCAAGAAAAAATGGGTTATGCAAACATTGAACAGACAAAAGTGGCTGAGGAAGTCGAATCAAAAGACGTCGTATTTTTAGAAGTGGATGGAGATCTTTTTACCGTGCATCAAGGTTCTTTTGCTATTTTTACACCAGAAGATGCTCACATGCCTGGTCTATGTGTTGATCAACCAGAACCTGTTCGAAAAGCTGTTGTAAAGGCGCTGTGTGAATAGGCTTTGATAAATAAAGTAGAGGAAAGCTCATCACCTTGAAGGTGGTGGGCTTTTTTTTGTTTAGGAATTAGGACAGGTATCTATCGGAATTCGTAAGTTTAATTAGGATATATCTTCCATTATATCTTGTGGTAGGTCAAACATAGTTATATACTTGATATAGGGCTATTTACCTAAAAGATCAGAGTCATAGATAACTTATTTGGAGGAGGAAGAGAGCATTGCATATTTCTTTATTTATTTTACTACTTTTACTCATAGGCTTAACGCTTACAATGTACGTTTATATAAGAAAATTGTTTGCTCAGACCGTTGAGACAACGCAGGCTAGAATGGAGGAGATGGAGGAAACGATCGGTGAGTTAGTTAAGAGGGTAGAAGGGCAAGTGTCCAAGCAATTCGATGAATCTATTAAAATTCAGAAAAAGGTAAGTGAGGATCTACTGCTAATACATGAAGATACGTATCAAGGTCTTTTACATGATTATAAAAATCAATTCGAGGTCTATCAATCGGAACAAGCAAAAATCATTGGGCATCAAATTGAACAAAGAGGAAAAGAAGCCGTTGCTCGCTTAGATGCCTATCTTAATGAAGAAATGAAAGAGATCAAAAGATGGGAAGAATTGATTGAAGAGAAAGAGGGCGAGCCAGCTGAATTAATGGAAGTTCTTGAATCAGCGTTAAACAAATTTCCGAGTCATAAGCCATTTATGAAGTTATTGAAAGAACAGATTGATAGACTTATGGAGACACCTAATCCGATTGTGAAAAAGAGAGTAATCGAGCGTTACAACCGAGCAGCGCGCGTGTTTCTGGATAACTGTTCAGCTGTTGATTACACATATGCAAAGGATAAACTCGACCATTCGCTTACGATTGGGAACCGATATATAAATGAGGTTGAGAATAAACGGCTATCCGTTCAGAAAAAAATACTAGAATCGCTGGAGCTAAAAGTTGAGGCATTGCTATTAAGCCAAGATTTCACCGATGCTGAGTCAAATGCGATTGAGGATCTTGATCAAAAAGTCAATAAAGAGTTTATAAAGCAATATCCGAATTTACATAAGCAGTACCAGGAGATATCGAAAAAGTTAATGAAATACTTCTCTCCGGCAGAAATGGGGGAAGCTAAAGTGAAACAGTATAACTATGAGGCGATTGAATCAATTAAGAGTGCCTATCAAACGTTCCAAAGCAACCCGAGCAGTTACCGTAACGGAGTGAACTTTCAAGAAATTACGAAAAAACTAGGGGGCTGGGATTCGCAATATCTAGAGCCAGCTACCCAAATCTATTTCCAATCAGTCTATCAAGAAATCTTTTCAAAACTCAATCCGGATGTTAAAGCAAAGTTTGCTAGAGGTATCTTGAGGGAAGACAAAAAGGAAATTAGTTAAGATGAGTTTAGAGAAACGAAAACGAGTGAATAACCGGAACTTTCATTCATCTAACCGGATTGGGGAAGGGATTGCCTTAAGCTATCTATCAAGTTATTGGATGGCAGATAAATTGATTGTGGAACCTAAGGAAATGGAGTTTCTTGAGTACCAAGAACAAGCAACGGAACAATATGAAAAGCTGCTAGAGAGTTTTTCGAATGATAGTATTTCAAGTATCGATACGGCTAGAAGCTTGGGGGTAAGCCGTGAGTGGGAAGTGTATAACTTCTTTGCGCAAGATTATATGAACGCACCTGAAGATGTTTTTACCTATATTAATGATAATGGTGAAGCTGTTGCATTTACTGAAGATGAGATCGAGCTTATTGCACAAATGGAAAAAGGGGGCAGTCGTCCTGTAGAGGGGATTGAAGGGCATCACATGGAGCTTGTTAGCCATAATCCTGATAACGTTGATTTAGCAGCAGATCCCGATAATATTTTGTTTGCTACGGAGCAAGGACACCGGGAGTTTTTACATAGTGGTAACCCATCCAACGCAACTGATCCAGCTTATTTTGCTTTTTCGAAGACAACGGATGAGAAATTTGAGATGACGATGATTCATAATGAAGATGTTATGACATTAAGTGGCTGGGAAACAGGTGCCCTTGCGATAGGTGGAGGGACGACTTTTTATGTTTCGGTAAGTACACTTATAGAGTGGCAGAAAATAAAAAATAACCCTTCGCCTTGGAGTGAGAAGCGCGAGCATCTAATTAAGAGCGCTATTGCGGCTTCTGTATTCGGCGCAGGACTAGCATCGGTAGGGTATGTTACCCATATGTCAGTTGGTGGCATGTTATCAGATGTCTCCCCTGGTGCAATGGAACATTTCTTTACGGAAATGGTAGCGATCAATACCTCTTTTTTGGCCATTACAGCAACCGGAGCTTTACTCAGGTATTATTGGAGCATTCGAGAAGGACAATCGGCCGAGTTAGCTAAAAAAGACTTTCAGCATGTCATGATGGTCGCAACAGCTGAGTTCCTTGCTTTTTCAGCAATTGGGGTTGGACTTGATGCAGCTGGTAGTTTAGTGTCAGATACATTTGCAGACGCTCTGATTCCCGATCCAACGGGTGTATTAATCGCGCTAAGAATTGGCTACGGCATTTTTAAAGCAGGCAAGACGATGCGTGATTCAAGGCAAAATAGAGAAGCTCTTCAAGAATGCATTGATTCCCGGTTGAGGTATTTGTATGAGGGAGCGCAAAAGGTGAACCGCAGTGGTAATGACTTGCCGGCGATTTAGGAAACCATGTTTTGTTTTATGAAAAAAATTAGATTAAGATCGAGTGTTGGTCACTGGGTCTTTATTTTGCCGAATTTTATTTAATGATGAGCATGAGAATTTTTTCGACTATCGTGTATCAATAAAGTTAACAAGCTGTGCCCTCTCGTGGTTTTGATCGTAAAAAGTCAAGGGTGCTTACTTTAACCCTTTGTTTTTTAACAGTGTTTCAACTTTTGGGATGGTATGTTAAGTTAGTCTGTCCTAAAGTTTTCCATTTTATTCGATAACGATTAAGCAAACGAAGTAGCGCTCATTCCCAAGAGAACAGAAAAAATTCAAATAATAAAAACAACTGAATATAGAAAAACTTATTTAGAAGGTACCATGTACAGAAGGATGTGTTTACATGTCAGAAACAGCAGATAACCCCCAAATCGATATTCAGATCAATGACAGAATTCAAGTAACAGAAGGCGAATACAAAGGCGAAAAAGCCGATGTCATAAATGTTTATAACAATACGATCGCTGTGTGCTTTGATAATGTAAAGCAAAAAGATGGCAGCAACTTTCGAACCGTTGTGAAGCATGATAAGTATAAGAAAATTTAAGCTGCTATACTGGTAGAACTGATATGAACGTGCAATAGTAAATGTATGCCTGCTGCAGTCAATTTTAAAGCAGCTAAAGAGCCTTGTAGTCAATTATGGCGTAATTAGGGCTCTTTTTTCGTTATTTGATTCCCATCAAACTGAAATTTTTGAACAAAGTTACACCTTGAGCAGGCTCTTCCTGTTTGTACATGAGTTACCGGGTCTTTATAATAAATTTCCTCAAATTCGCAAACGGGGCATTCCATAATGTGCAGGATTTCTCTCTCACCTAAAACAATATCCAATAAGTTCTCAAAATACATGAAAGATCACCTCTATCTCTGACTAACATAACTGTACCAAATGGGCAGTGTGAACGAACTCGAAGTTTGTTGCGAGAAATATTTTTTTGTGCGACAAAAGTTGATAACGTTATGTGAGGCGAGGAGGCCGGTCGAGGGGCAGGACTGGAGGCGATATGGGAGGTGGCCGGAAAAGAAGGGAGACCGGCCGGAAAGAGAGGGAGTGGCCGGAAAAGGAGAGAAGCTGGCCGGAAAGAGAGAGGGAGTGGCTGGAAAGAGAGAGGAACCGGCCGGAAAAGGAGGGGAACTGGTCGGAAAGAGAGAGGAGGTGGCCGGAAAGAGAGGAACCGGCCCGAAAACGAAAGGACACTCAAAAATCAAGGAGTACAAGCTCTTCTTCTAGCACCTTGCACACACATCGCATTCCCGCGCATGCCAAAAAAAGAAGCCTCACCAAACTCCGACGTAGAGTTAATAGTGAAAGCTTCTTTCTAAACGAATTTACCCGACCCACTGCGTAACTTGAGCAAAGATTAACACCATAACGGCAATTCCAACCCAGATTAAAAAGAGAGGGAAGTAAAAGCGAACCCACTTTTGCCAAGCGACACCGGCTAGAGCAAGTGTTGCCATAAAATAACCTGATGTCGGGAATAGAATATTTCCGAGTCCATCCCCTAATTGGAAGGCAAGTACAGCTGTTTGTCTCGTGACTCCAATGAGATCTGAAAGGGGAGCCATGATTGGCATCGTTACCAACGCTTGCCCACTTCCGGACGGAACTAAAAAGTTAAAAAATAGTTGAACGCTGAACATTCCAATTGCACTGAAGACAGCTGGAAATTCACCGACAAATGTTCCGAGAGCATAAACGATCGTATCCATAATTTGTCCGTCTTCCATGACAACGGCGACAGCTCTAGCAACACCAACGATCATCGCACCAACCAATACATCTCGAAAACCGTCATTGAACCCTTCACAAATTTCAGTAGCCTTCAAACCAGCAATTAGACCGACAACAATTCCCATAACGATAAAGAGACCTGACATTTCAAGCATGAACCAGCCTTGAACTAACACACCATAGATCAATATTCCAAAAAATCCGAGTGCGGCAAATGAGGCAATTAACTGTCTTTGTGTTGCTTTGAGTGCTTTTGTATCACCAGTTGACTTGTATAGCTCGCGTTTTTCTCTATCCTCATCAAAAACTAAGCTAGCCTCAGGATTGTTCTGGACTTTTTTCGCATAACGGATTACGTAAAGAATCCCTGTAATAATTATCAATGAAAAGACAAATGTACGAAGACCGATACCAGAATATACTGGGATTTCTGAAATTTGTTGTGCTAAGCCGGTATTAATCGGATTCAAGATCCCTGCTGTAAAGCCTGCTGTTGTTGCAATAAGTGCTACAGCTGCTGCAACGACCGAATCAAAACCTAATGCAATCATAAGTGGTAGAATAATTGGTACATACACTAAACTTAATTCTTGTGTTCCGATTAAACTACAAACGACGGCGAAAACCACCATTAATACTGGAATAACGACAACGTTTCTGCTTGAAAATTTTCTAGTTAATTTATCAACACCAATTTCAATAATACCTGTACGGCGCAGAACCATGAACATGCCACCGATAATAAATGTGAAAAAGACGACTTCTCCTGCAGCGACGAGACCGTTTGGAATGGCTAACATAAAATCAATGAGACCGACTGGAGTTTGCTCAACTACTTGATAAGAGTCGGGATCAATCGTTGTTCTCCCTTCCGGACCAGGAACTCGTTCAAAGATTCCAGCCGGGACAAAATAAGTAGCGATTGCTGCAATAGCACTAAAGAAAAACAAAATGACATAAATGTGAGGCATTTGAAATGTAGGCTTCTTCTCATTGAGTTGTCCTATCTTATTAGGATCAGGTTGGTTTGATTTCGTTGCTAATGACATTGAATCAGTTCCCCCTTCTTATGTATACAATCACGAACAATTGTCAGAAAAATTTAACTATAGTTAGGATTCTAAAGGGGGAATGGGGTGAAGTCATTGGTTAGGATGACCAAAGCCTCTTATACCTGTTGTGTCAATTCAATAATAAGTAGTAGTCGAGCTAGTTGTGGGAATTGTCTAACAACAGCCCGCAATGTAGAATGGGACAATCATTTTAACGTATGAAAAGGGACAGAAAGCCAAAAAACCGGTTTTTTAACCGGTGGTAACTAATGTAACAATCGAAATTAATACCGTTGATAGATTATCTTACATCTGTAATAAAAAAAATGAGATAAGGGGTCAGACCCCAATGTGTTGCTGTACTGTAATGCAGTAGTGTCTGACCCCTAGCTCTTTCGTTATCCTCCTTTTGCAAACTGGGAAGGTGTCACCGATGTAAGCTTCTTAAATACCCTCGTAAAGTAGTTCAAATCATTAAATCCGACCATAAAAGCGACATCCGTTATTGAGATTGTGCCTCTTCTTAAATAAAGCTTTGCTTCTTCAACTCTTTTCATGTTGATGTATTCCGTTATTGTCATACCTGTGTCTTGTTTAAATTTTCGTGAGAGGTGCGAGGCGTTGACGTGCAAAGTAGCTGCAATCTCTTGAAGCGTGAGAGGCTGTTCGAGATTTAGCTGAATGTGATCGACTGCTTTGCTGACAATTGGGCTATAATTCTGGGTTGAGTAGGTTTTAACTAAATCACAATATTCGTTTAACATTATTCTTCCCAAGTCTTTTAATTGGGTTAAAGTTGTCGTGCGCTCGATTAAGACCGCAAACTTCTCTGATATGTTATCGATGTAAATAGGATGGACACCTCCTCGTTCTGCAGCGATTCTGCACACTGTGTTTAGAACAAGTGTGATGTTTTTCGATGATCGCAGTGGGCTTTCTGGAATTCGGTCAGAAAAGTCGAGAGTACTAACTATTTCTCGGATACAATGGGCGACTCGATCGCGATCCCCCTTGGCTATGGCATTTCTAAGTTCCTTTTCTTGTTTGTAACGTAGCTCGATAATGTGCTTATTCTCATGGATGGTTATTTGTAGCTTTTCCTTGTTTAAAGCGGGTACCATCGCTTCGGAAGTGATGATCGATGCATCAATGAATTGGTTTCTACACATGTTTATAAGAAGTTCTCCTATTGCTTTATATTCCGGGCTACTAATTATCGTCAAAGATTTGAAATAGGCTTCAAGTTGTGTCCGTTGACTTATGGGGAGATTGTTTCTTGAAATAATGTCACTCAGTAAGTCCATAAATGAACTATTTGAAAGAAACGGGCCCATTAAAACAGTCCCACTAAACGATTCGTCTAACCAAAGCGCACCAGCTATAAATTCAAGTCCGTACGCATTTGTATAGTAATAGTAAGTGTTCGAGTTATTTTGTTTTAATACGTCCATAATAGTAAGGTACTCTTTGTCGATATTTTGCAAAATGGGTGGAAAAGGTCGACTGACTAGGTCATAAATCTCTTTGCCTTCTTGGTCAACTAGCCTGACATCTAATTTTGAAATGGCATTTAGGTTGTGACAAATTTTTTTCAGATTATTAAAGTTGTCTGGCATGATCTTCAACCTTTCTGTTACTTGCTTCTCTTTAATGTAAATCGTTCGTCACAAAAATGCAATATATGTACTAATTAAGGCAAAACCATATGATTACGTACAAGCTCGATAGTATATACTTTAGTTAATTCAAATGACTCAGAAAGCAAACAGGAACTTTACTGGAGATTTTGATAATCATTATGAAAACGTTTTAACCGTAATTTATTAGAGGGGGAACTAGTAATGAGAAAAGTGATTAACATTAATGACGCGTGGAAGTTCATCAAGCAAGATGAGGCAAGCGCAATGCAAAAATCGTATGACGATAAAAATTGGGAAGATGTAACCGTACCGCACACGTGGAATGCCATTGATGGTGCGAACGGGTTTGATTTTTATAAAGGTGCTTGCTGGTACCGTAAAGAAGTATTTATTGAAACAGTAGCAGAAGGAAATAAAGTATTTATTGAATTCAAAGGTTCAAATAGTATTACGGATGTCTATGTTAACGGAACGCACTTAGGGCAACACCGTGGTGGGTATTCAATTTTCCGTTTTGATGCAACTGACGTAGTAGAATTTGGGAAGAACAACTTAGTTGCTGTTAAAGTAGATAACACTGTGGTTGACGATGTGTATCCACAAATGGCTGACTTCACGTTCTACGGTGGGATCTACCGTGATGTGAACGTAGTGATTGCAAACCCGGTTCATTTTGACTTAATGGATTATGGTTCACAAGGTGTATACATTGTTCAAGATAACGTTTCTGATGCAGAAGCGAAATTAACAGTTAAATCACGTTTAGTGAATGCTCATGATGCTGAGAAGAAAGTTAGACTTTGGGCAGATATCGTTGATGCAGATGGAATTAGCGTGGCGTATGCGACGAAGGAAGTGTTTCTAGCTGCAGGCGAAACGAAAGTCGTAGAAATTCCAGCAACAATTAAGAATCCAACTTTATGGAACGGTAGAAAAAATGCTTATCTGTATCAAGCAAACGTATCGCTTACAAGCTTTAATGATACGATTGATGAGCTTTCAATTCCAATTGGTGTTCGCTACTTCGAAGTTGACCCGGCAAAAGGCTTCTTCTTAAACGGTGAATCATTGCGCTTAAATGGTGTATCACGCCACCAAGATCGTAAAGATATGGGTTGGGCGATTACGAAAAATGAGCACAAAGAAGACATGGAGATCATCAAAGAGGTGGGTGCAACGTCGATTCGCTTAGCACACTACCAACATGATCAATATTTCTATGACTTATGTGACCAAGAAGGTATGGTTGTATGGGCTGAGATTCCATTCATTTCCGTTATGTCAAAAACAGAATTAGAAGGAATCAACGCGAAGCAACAGATGATTGAATTGATTCGTCAAAACTTCAACCATCCATCAATTATTTTCTGGGGAATTCAAAATGAAATTCAAATTAGTGGGGAAAGACCAGAGCTTCGCAGGCTAGTAAAAGAATTGGACGAGTTAACGAGAAAAGAAGATCCAACAAGATTAACAACGATGGCGAATGTGATGTTTGTACCGGATGAAGATGAGTACAACTTTATCACAGATACAGTCGGCTACAATAAATATTATGGTTGGTATAATGGTAAGTCTGAGGATTTCGCTGGCTGGCTTGATGAGTTCCATGCGAAAAATCCAAACGTAAAACTAGGGATTTCAGAATATGGAGCAGAAGGAATTTTGCAATATCACTCTGATGATCCAAAAGTAAAAGACTATACAGAAACATATCACACGCTATACCACGAAACGGTTTGGAAAATTTTCTCTGAACGCCCGTTCCTATGGTCGACGTATGTATGGAACATGTTTGACTTTGGTGCCAATATCCGTGATGAGGGTGGCGTGCAAGGAAGAAACAACAAAGGGTTAGTGACGTATGATCGCCGTATTAAGAAAGATGCATTCTATATGTATAAAGCGAACTGGTCTGATGAGAAGTTTGTTCATGTGACAAGCAAACGATTTGTTGATCGTGCTACAGATGAGATCACAGTAAAAGTGTATTCAAATTGCCAGGAAGTTACGCTATATGCAAACGGAGAAGAAGTTGGTACAAAAACAAATGAAGACAACAAGTTTGTGTTTGAAGGTGTAGCTCTTGCATCTGAGTTAAACGAAATCAAGGCTGTAGCGACAGAAGACGGCACTCTTTTTGAGGATGTTGCATGGTTTAACAAAGTTGCTGAGCCAAACCCAAGTTACGACGCTCCTGAAAAGGATACAGGCGGAGTTGTAGCAAACTGGTTTGACATGCCAGATGATCTTGCAGATGTTGAGGTCGGAGAAGTTACCATTACCGATGATGTGTATTCAACTCGCGATTCATTCGAAACTCTATATGCAAACGAAGAAACAACAGCCATTGTTGAAAAATATTTGGGCAAAGTATCTGAAGGACCAATGTATGGCATGATGGCAGGTATGAGCGTTGATATACTTGCGTCAATGGATGATGAAACATTCAATGAGAAAATAATGTACTTGCTGAACAAAGAGCTTACGAAAATTAAAAAAGCATAATTAAAACGAGGTTGTCTCAAGCTAAGATCTGACCCCTGCTCTTAGAGGAGGGGGTCAGACCCCTTTATGAGCCAACCTCGCCTATTTTATGTTGTCAGGGAAATCTAAAATCAGTTCCGGAACTTCGAGAAAATGTTGAATTGCTAACGCGCATGCACCTAAAACTCCAGCTTTGTGCCCGAGTTCTGACAAAACAATTTCACAGTTTTGACTGATGGATGATTGTAAGTGACTTTCAACTTTATCTACTGCGTTTGGAATCATTTTTAGTATTTCTGAGTTTAGAACGATTGTTTCAGGGTTATAGAAATTAATAATATTGTTTAAACCGATTGAAATATTAAAGATGAGTTTTTCAATCTCCTTTTTCGTAATAGCATCTTCATTTGCTAGTAAGTTACGAACATGTTTGTGTGTAACATGGGGGATCTCGAGCTGCTTGGATAATTGTTTAAAAAGACTATGTTCCGAAGCGTAAAGCTCCCAACAGCCTTTATTGCCACATTTACAGGGTTCGCCATCAATGGACACGATCATATGGCCCATTTCACCAGCGTAGCCGTGATATCCTTTTTGAATTTTTCCGTCAACCATAATACCAACACCAATTCCTAATGAGAAAAGAATACTAATTAAATTTTCACTAGTATGATGTTTATATACTTTCTCGGCATAGGCAGATAAGTTAGCGTTATTCTCAATGGAAATCTCTAAATCTATTTTTTTCTGAAGGTCAGTTTTTAGCTGTTTATTATGCCATTGATATCTAGGAACAAAATAGATGCTATCTTCTTTATTAACCGTTCCGTGGATTCCGATCATCGCGCTAATTAAGCCGAAACGACTGTGAGTGTATTTCTTTTGAAGTTTTTTGATTTGTTTGATGAGTAACTCAACAATTTCATCATATTCTTCTGTGTCAAATGTTTCTTTCTTGTGATAGACGGGAACGCCTTTTAAATCTGAAACGGTATAATGAATTTCTTTATAATCTAAATCAATCCCCAATACGTATCCAGCCTCACCATTTAAAGACAGCATAATCGGCCGTCTTCCCACAACATTATGCTCTTGCTGTGTTTCGTAGACTAGTTCTTCCTCTAATAAATCAGAGACTTGTACAGAAATTGTAGCTTTATTAAGGCCAGTTATTTTTGATAAAGCAGCTCTTGATATCATTCCATGTTCAATAATCTTGTCCAGTATTATCCCTCTATTGATTTTCTTTATGAAGGCGCCATCTCCAGTAACCATGGTAAATCCCTCCCTGATCAATTGTATTCTCTATTTAATTAATACGTTTCAAGTAAAGAATAATAATATAGCAGTCATTTATCTCTATCATATATGAATTGGTCAGAAAAAGAAATCGTTTTCAAAAGGAGATGAAGTACGTTGTAGTATAAATGAGAGTTTTCACTATAAAGGTGGTGGATTGTAACAAATTATCCTCATTTTTTCAAATGAAAAGGCTTGCGCGATAAAACGCTTTCGCATATTATAAATGTAACAAGTTAATTTGTTTGGCCAACAAAATAATTTACCATTTGGTGACCTTTTCTCAAAGTGGAGATATACCCTACTGTTTATAAGCATTAGCAAATATGAAATAATTTCTAAAAAAAATATGTTGCATTTTAAAGCGCTTTCATTTATTCTGAGTTTACAAGTTAATTTGTTTGGCCAACAAAGTAATTCAACGTTTTAATGAACACTGCCAGTTTTGAAAACGCTTTTATAAAACCGGATTTTGGGAGGGATTTTGATGTCAACAATCGGAGTACAAAATGCAGAGAAATACCACACGGCAAAAAAGTGGCAAGTTGGTTTATTCGCTTTAAATAACACAGCTACCAACCTTTATATGTTCGTAATGATTTTTGTTTCTTACTACGTAACAGGGGTTGCTGGTTTAACAGTTGTTTTAATTAGTACAATTTTAACATTCATGCGTATCTTTGACGGGATTACTGATCCAATCATTGGATATGTTATTGATAAAACCGAATCGAAATTTGGTAAATTTGCACCACTGATGATTTTAGGAAATGTTATTCTGGCAACGACAACGTTTATTACCTTTACGTATACACACATGATGCCTGATGGTTTCCAAATGCTCTTTTTCATAGTGATTCACGCGATTTACATTATTGGTTACACGATGCAAGCTGCTTGTACACGTGCAGCGCAAACTGTTTTAACAAATGATCCAAAACAACGTCCATTATTTGCAATCTTTGATGCGATCTACAACTCTGTCCTATTTATAGGTGGTCAAATGTTTATCGCAATGTATCTTGTTGAAAAGCACGGCGGATTCACATTATCTTTATTTACAGAGTTAAAGTATTACGCAATTATCTTAGGTGGTATTTTCACAGTTCTGGCTGTTATCGCAATTAAAGAGAAAGACAAAAAAGAATATTATGGATTAGCAGAGCAAAACGTTAAAACAGGCTTCCGTGATTACTGGCCTGTTATTAAAGAAAATCGTGCATTGCAAATGTTAATTGTCGCAGCTTCTACGGATAAATTAGCAATGCTAATGCCTCGTCAAGCGGCAGTAGGGGTTATGTTCTTCGGTATCGTATTAGGAGATTACGCATTAAGTGGTACAATGGGGTTAATCACATTAGTTCCTATACTTCTGGTCGTATTCCTCGGAATTGGCAAAGCCCGTAAAATTGGAATGAAACGTGCCTTTGTATTAGGTACATGGATTGGATTAATCACATTTGGTGCAACAGCAGCTTTCTTATTATTAGTTGATTCAACAGCTATTTCATTATCGAATCTTGGATTTGTTACAATTGGATTCTTAATCCTATACAGCTTATCGCAAGGTTTCGCAAACTTAACTGGTAACATGGTTATTCCGATGATTGCAGACGTTTCTGACTACGAAACGTACAGAACAGGACGTTATGTACCGGGAATGATTTCAACAATCTTCTCATTCATTGACAAATTGGTCTCATCTCTAACGCCGGCAATCGTTGGTTTCGCAGTTGCGTTGATTGGTTATACGGACACGTTCCCGGAAGTTGGAGAAGCATTAACAACTGGTTTATTGTTCGTAGCGATATTCCTAATGTTCGGTGTCCCGATGATTGGTTACGCTCTTTCGCTAATCGCTATGAAGTTCTACCCACTAGATGATAAGAAGATGGATGAAATTCAAACAGCGATTGCTGAGATTAAAGAAGGAAAAGATAAAGAAGCAGTTTAAATCTAAGAATCGTAAAGCGCAGGCTCATTTTATGGGTCTGTGTTTTTGTTATTAGAATTGCATGATGGATCGAATTACTTCTATACAATAGAAGAAACTACAAATTGACTTGAGAAGATTAGGTTATGATCAATGAAAAAAACGGTATGATTTCCTTGTTCTACGTTCATCCTAAAAGAAGAACATGTTAGGAGGAATCAAAATGCCGGAAAAACCTGCAATCACTTCATCCGAATTAGGTGTATTGTGGCTTACATATCAACAGAAGACAATGATTGCTCGAATGTTAGAGTACTTTATAGAAAAAGCTGATGATGAGAAAGCGAAAGAAATCATGACTAATTTATATGGAGAAATTGGCCCTTATATTGATAAGATAACAAACATTTTTAAGAGTGAGGGTGCCGTAATTCCTCTTGGCTACACAGAACAAGATGTGAATTTAGATGCGCCTAGGCTTTATGATAATGGATTTGATATTATGTTTATTCGGCTGATAAAGGAAATCGGTATGGGGATGCATTCAATCAATATCACGATGGCATACCGGGAAGATATAGTACTACTGTTTAAAGAGCTTACCGCTCTTACTCAAAGCTATTACAACCAATGTACACAATATTTGCTTGAAAAAGGAATGATTGCTCGTCCTCCTTATGTTTCGATGCCTCAATGGGTTGGGTTTGTAAAAGATAAAAGCTATTTGGGGGGGAGCTTTAATCCGTTTAATGAAAAACGAGCATTAAATACTGTTGAAGTGGCACATGCGTATCATGCAATTGAATCAAATGTCACCGGAATGCAAATGATTACTGGTTTTGCTCAAGCTGCAACTACGAAAGAGGTAAAGAAATACTTCAAAGAAGGAGCGGAGCTTGCTAAAAGTATTGTAAAAGAGTTGACTGAGTTATTTCTAGAAAGTGATATTCAAGCTCCTGAACCACCTGGTGGACATGTCACTGAATCAACTGTGGCCCCGTTCTCAGAGAAATTGATGATGTATTGTACAAGTCTTTTCTGTAGTTTTTCAATCGGTGGTAACTCGTTAGGGACTGCATTTAGCTTGAGAAATGATGTGCCAGCAATAATTACAGTTATTATGAAAGACATTATAGAATTTGCTCACAAAGGAGCAAAGATTATGATTGAACATGGATGGATGGAAGAGCCTCCTCAAATGGAAGAACGAAATCAATTGACGGAATAGAGTAGCGGGGTCAGACACCGCTGTGATGAGGTGAAGAGGTAAAGAATAGATGGTACTGTTCTGTAAAGGCAGGACAAGTAACTTTGATGGTGACTGAAAGAGCCTTGCTTGAGTTTTTTAAATTATATGCAGTTTTTATTGTACATAAATGCTTTGCGTTTAACCAACCCTATAATGGGAGGTGATGCAGGTTGTTTAAAAATTTCGAAAAAGCCTTTCTGTCAATAACGTCGCTTGTTACACTGTTTTTATTGCCATTTGCCATAGTGAAACGATCATTTAAAGACTGGGTCATTGTTTACTTAGTTAGTGTTGTTGGCAATTCTATGGCGGACAGATACTTAGTATCAAAAGGATTTTTAAAATATAATGTAAGGCCGTTCCCGAATAAATTCTCAATTCACTTGCCCTTTGATTATATACAGTATCCTTTATTTTTGCTCTATTATAATCAGTGGACATTAAATAGTAGGCCACTCGGAATCTTCTTGAAGGCTTTCGTTTTTGTGATTCCTCAACTTATTGTGGAAGTAGTTGCAGAAAAGAAGACTAGTTTAATCACCTGGAAGAAAGGGTGGGGTTGGCAGCACTCTTTTGTGAGTATGTTAATTAAGTTCTTGTTATGTCGAGCGATTATCTCTATTATTAGGGTTGTGAACAAAGGGAAAATTTCTTCTGCTTAAAGGACACTTTGGATGTCCTTTTTGTTTGACTGTTACTTGTTCTTAAGGAGTTCTGGTTGAGGTAACATATTCTAGGTTTCGTCCTAATTGAATGAATGATAGAAAACCTTGTTGTATTCAATCACTAGATATGGTAAATTATAAAACGCAGCAGAAAATGACGAATTGTCATTAGAAAAAAACTTTGTAAAAAGTGTTGCGTAGAATATTTTGTTGTGGTATATTATTTCTTGTCGCTGATAACGACAAACTTTTCGTAGCAACTTATTTAAAAACTTTTTTAAAAAGGTGTTGCACGGAACATGAGAATGTGTTAAGATAGTTATTGTCGCTGAAACAAACGACATTAAGTGAGTTCTTTGAAAACTGAACAAAAGCCAAGTGAAATAGAGATACACGATATCTCAGGGATTTTCAAGAAAATCCTAACGTAATTATTATTGCATTGCTAGCGTGATGCAAATTGAGCTAATCAGCTTACCATTTTCATGGAGAGTTTGATCCTGGCTCAGGACGAACGCTGGCGGCGTGCCTAATACATGCAAGTCGAGCGAACCAATTAAGAGCTTGCTCTTAAGAGGTTAGCGGCGGACGGGTGAGTAACACG